>JBJXDT010000001.1:0-3340 GCA_046153505.1 Methylophilaceae bacterium
GGGTTTGTACAGTCAGTTACGATGGAGGGTGTAACTTACCATTTTGATCAAGTTGCAAATGCGATATCTACTAGTGGTGGCGTTAGTGCAGGTGTATTTGATGCAAACACCGACGTTTTGACGGTAAACTTAAGTTCTGGCGGTAATTTCACTATTGATATGGATAGCGGAGCGTATCAATACCATCTACCAACAAGTTTGTCTGCTTCGCTAGTAGAGCATTTTGATTACACCCTAGTTGATAAGGATGGCGACACTTCTGCCTCAACTGTAGATATTTCGGCAAGCAGAGCAAATGTGATAATTGGCACTGCGGGCGCAGATACTTTACTTGGAACTGCTGGCGCAGACCTAATACTGGGGCGTGAAGGAGATGATGTTATTGCTGGGAATGCAGGCAGAGATAGCATATACGGCGGTATGGGCAATGATACTCTAGATGGTGGTGCTGGCAACGATTTGCTTTCAGGTGGTTTAGGCTCAGATGTGTTCAAATGGGCGCTTGCCGATCAAGGTGTAGTCGGATTGCCAGCGGTAGACAAAATCGTTGATTTCGATTCAAGTTCTCCAACGCTTGGCGGAGATTCACTAGATTTGCGCGATTTGCTCGTGGGTGAAAACCATGCGGCAGGTGTAGGTAATTTGACGAATTACTTGCACTTCGAAAAAACTGGTGCAGATACAACAATTCATGTGAGTTCTAGTGGGGATTATGCTGCGGGATTTAACGTTGCAAAAGACGTACAAACCATCACTTTGACAGGTGTTGATTTGGTGACAGGATTTGCGAATGATCAGCAAGTTATTCAGAATCTTTTAACCAACAACAAATTAATTGTTGATTAATTTAAGTTAATTTTATCCATTTTACGACCCGAGCTTGCTCGGGCTTTTTTTTGCAACTTAAATTTAGATTTGGCACTAATTCACACTTTTGTTTCTAAAAATGATTTTTGACAAGATAACTTATGATGGGTTATTGAGTAAAAAGTGGAGAAATAAGATGTCAGATGTTTCAAGAGGCGGTAAAGCGCAAGATAAATCACAAGAGGCCATTTTACAGGCACAGGAAGAAATTTTAGATGAAGAAGCAGAAAAGCAAGAAGCTTTTCGTGAAAGTGATATTCAACTTGCGCGGGTGCTGGAAGACTTGATTTCTATGCTAATAGACCGTGATTTTATTCGATTTACTGATTTTCCTGAGCCTGCGCAAAAACGTTTGATTGAGCGACAAGGTTTGCGCATGAAAGGTACTAAACTTAATTTGTTGGATGACGAGAGTTTGAACTAAATAGTCATTTAAATAAAAAAAGCACGAGTTCTCGTGCTTTCTTGTGGCTCTAATTTGCGCTTACTTTAACAGCCGGTCCTGTCATTGCATCTACTCCCAGTTCAGATAATGCAGCAATTTCTGGTTCTGTTTGAACGCCTTCAGCAATTGCCATCAATCCTATAGAGTGCGCAATGAGACAGATACCTTTTAAGAAGGCCTTGTTGCCAGCATTGCGGTCGATGCTGCGGATGATAGAAGCATCAATCTTAATGTAGTCCAAATTGAGATCATGCAGCTCACCCAGGCGGCTAATTTGTGCGCCCACATGCTCTACACCGATTTTGCAGCCAAGGGGCTTAATGACAGCGCAAAATTTCCTAAATTGTGGCAAGTTATTAAACACACCATCCTCCGGAACTTCAAGCCATAGGCGACCTGCGGACTCAGGTTGACGTTTCAGTAATTTACGAATGGAAGCGAGATAATCAGGATTGCACATTGCACTAGTTGACACATTGATTGCAAGTTGTTGAGTGCCTTTGCTAAGTGATTTAAATGCAACCTCTATCACTAGTTGGTCTAGCTGAGAAACCAAGCCCAGTTTGGTTGCCCAAGGGATAAACTCACCAGCAGAATGCCAAGTATCATTGGGCAATAGTTGCAAACGTGCGGGGCTTTCTTGATGGATTATTTCGCCATTGTTTGAAATAACGGGGAACATGGCAAGTTTCAGCCTTTTTTCCTCGAGCGCAGAAGTAAGCATGGCTCGCCACTCCGCCTCACTTGCGTCTTCATAACGCGTAATATCCTGTTGCTGAATGAGTTCAAGAATGTCTGTTTCAGCAGGGTTTGTTTTGCTTTTAATTGTTGAGATAAGGCTTTTCAGGCCATCAAGCTGGTCTGATTTATTCACTTTGCTCGAGATGGTGTGTAAGGTGAAGTTTGGGAATGTATCATTTAAACTTGCAGCTTCAGTAAGCGTATTTTTGACTTGAGCGCACAAGATGTTGCTGTCGATAGGGGCGCTGGAAAAGACCGCAAAATCTGCACCTGTTAAACGCCCAGCTTGCAGTGTTGGATGTTGATTGCAGAGCGATTGCAAAGCAGCGCCCATTCTTTTGAGAACGGCATCAGTTTCAGCATTACCCAGTTTTTCATTAATTTCTGCCAAATTGCTTATGTGAGATACTACCAATAACCCCTGTACAAAGCTTTCTTCATTTGAAATATAAGATGAAACACGGCTATTAAAATATTTTCGGTTCATCAGTCCTGTGGTGTTGTCATAGTTTGCTTCTATGCGCATTTGTTCTAGCAGTTGTGCTTGGTCGTTGAGCATTACTTTTATGCGTTGTGATAGACGGTTCATACCCTCCGCTAGCGCTTTAAATTCAAGTGTTTTGGGAATATTAATGGTGATAAAGTTTTTTTCGCTAATTTGTTCCGTCATTTCAACCATCTCGTTTAATGGGCGAACAATTATTTTCAGCACAAATGAGCCAATGAAACCACAAACAATTGCAATTATTACGCTCCAGAAAGTCATCGATAAAGTACCTTTCCAAAGCTCTTGGTATGCAAAGTCGGTTGAGCTGGCAAGGGTAAGAGTCCCATACTGCGACCATCCGTCTTGAATAAGTGCCATGCCCGATGCAGGTTCAATATGAATCATTTTGCTTAGCCATTCTGGCGCACCGCTAGATTTGCTGGTATTTATTTTTTCAATCATCAATTTGCCGTTTGGATCCACTAGCCTAATAAATTGATAGTGACCGTTATCAAACTGTGCCGAGAGCATGAGGTTGATTGCGACAGGATCTTTTTTCATTTGGGAAATCGAAAGCGCCAGAGATACTGCGTTATCCGTATTTTTTGCTTCGAGCTGTTGTTCTAGGTAGTGTCTGCTGGAGGCAGTATTAATGACAAATCCGGCGACGAAAGCCAGCGACATGACCAAGAGAATGGCTAACCATAATTGTTTAATAAGTGACATATTCATTTTATCCTTCGGTACTCTATTCCATCTTGTTGAATACGTACTAGCACATTGCGCCAGCGCGAAAGGTT
>JBJXDT010000002.1:0-18191 GCA_046153505.1 Methylophilaceae bacterium
GTCGTGGCGATAAGGTGATGATTTTTAAATTCCGCCGTCGTAAACACTACCGCAAAACACAAGGCCATCGTCAAAGTTATACAGAGATTTTGATTGATGATGTGAATGGTAAAGGCGCTACTGCACCCTCTAAAGTGGCTGCTGAAAAACCAGTAAAAGCATCAGTAGCTGAAAAGCCAGCAAAAGCACCTGCGGCTAAAAAAGTAAAAGCAGCTGAATAACTCATTATTAAGTATTAGCTAAGGATTAAATCATGGCACACAAAAAAGCAGGCGGAAGTTCACGTAATGGTCGCGATTCACACTCACAACGCCTTGGTGTTAAAGCGTTTGGCGAGCAAATTGTTTCAGCAGGTAGCATTATTGTGCGCCAGCGCGGTACAAAAATGCACGCGGGTGACAACGTAGGCATGGGCAAGGACCATACCCTATTCGCAAAAATTGATGGCAAAGTGACTTTTTGCACCAAAGGCGCATTACAACGTCAAATGGTGAATGTGGTCGCAGTTTAAGCTAAGCAAAATTAGCAAAGCCTCATCATATGATGAGGCTTTTTTATTTGGTACACTCTATTTATGAAATTTATCGACGAAGCAACCATTAAAGTTTACGCGGGAGACGGAGGCAACGGCATCGCCACGTTTCGTCGTGAAAAATATGAGCCTATGGGCGGTCCAAATGGCGGGGATGGCGGCAAGGGCGGTTCAGTTTATGCGATTGCAGATCGCAATATTAATACTTTAGTCGATTACCGCTACACACGTACCTTTCGCGCGCAACGTGGCGAAAACGGTGGAAGTTCGGAATGCTATGGCGCAAAGGGTGACGATTGTATTTTGCGTGTGCCTGTTGGCACCGTGATTTCAGATAAAGCGACAGGTCATTTGATTGTGGATTTGGCCGAACATGAACAAAAAGTGCTAATTGCTAAAGGTGGTGCACACGGTTTGGGTAATGTGCATTTTAAATCGAGTGTAAACCGCTCACCTCGCCAATGCACAAAAGGCCAAGAAGGTGAATCATTTGAATTGTATTTAGAGCTTAAAGTGTTGGCAGACGTTGGTTTGCTTGGTATGCCAAATGCTGGAAAATCCACCTTCATCCGTTCAGTTTCAGCGGCAAAACCAAAAGTTGCTGACTATCCATTTACGACGTTGCATCCCAATTTGGGTGTAGTGCGCGTAGATGCAAACCGTAGTTTTGTCATTGCTGATGTGCCTGGTCTAATTGAAGGTGCGGCTGATGGTGCGGGTTTGGGGGTGCAGTTCTTGCGACATCTGGCAAGAACTTCGCTATTATTGCATTTGGTTGATATTGCGCCATTTGACGAGTCTATTGATCCAGTGGCAGAAGCTAAAGCCATCGTGAATGAGCTTAAAAAATATGACGCGGTGCTTTACAATAAACCGCGTTGGCTGGTCATTAACAAAATTGATATGGTAGAAGACGCTAAAGAAGTCGCTGCTGATTTCGTAAAGAAATATGGCTGGAAAGGGCGTGTATTCTCTATTTCGGCAATAAATGGCGTTGGCTGTAAAGAGTTAACCTATGCCATTATGGATTACATGGATGAAGTAAAACGAATTGCAAATGCAGAAGAAGAAAATTTAAAAGAAGCGCAGAGGAAAGAAGCTTTGCTGAATGCAGAATTGAAAAAAGCAGGCTTAAGCGCTAAAGATAACAATGAAAAAATCGCTACTGACTGACAGCAATACTTTTGTAGTTAAAGTAGGCTCGAGCCTAGTCACGAATAATGGTGAAGGCCTAGATCGCGCCAGTATTGCCGCTTGGGCCACACAAATAAGTGGCTTGGTTAAGGCCGGTAAGCAAATCATTCTGGTTTCTAGTGGTGCAGTGGCAGAAGGCATGCAACGTTTGGGTTGGAAAAAGCGCCCTGTCGAAGTCAACGAGTTGCAAGCAGCGGCGGCAGTAGGCCAAATGGGTTTGGTGCAAATGTACGAAAGCTGTTTTAGTCAGCATGGTTTACATACCGCGCAGGTGTTGCTAACACATGAAGATTTAACAGATAGAAAGCGTTATTTAAACGCGCGTAGCACACTTAGAACCTTACTTAATCTAAATGTGATTCCGATTATTAACGAAAACGATACGGTGGTAACAGAAGAAATTCGCTTTGGGGATAATGATACCTTAGCAGCGCTGGTGGCTAATTTGATTGAGGCAGATGCGCTGGTGATTTTAACTGACCAGCAAGGCCTTTATTCCGCTGATCCACGTAAAGACAAAAATGCAAAATTCATCAATTTTGAATCTGCAGGCAACCTAGCGTTAGAAAAAATGGCAGGCGGCGCCGGCAGTAATTTAGGTACTGGCGGAATGCTGACTAAGATTTTGGCAGCTAAACGTGCGGCGAGCAGCGGTGCGCATACTATTATTGCTTCTGGCCGTGAGGCGGATGTTTTGTTGCGACTAAGCCAAGGCGAGGCCATTGGCACGCACTTACAAGCATCACAAATGAAAACGCTTGCGAAAAAGCAATGGCTGGCTGACCATTTACGCACTGGCGGCAAGTTGGTGCTGGATGATGGCGCTGTTAAGGTATTGAAAACAGATGGCAAAAGTTTGTTGCCGATTGGCGTTGTTGGGGTTCAAGGTAGTTTTGAACGAGGAGATGTGGTTGCCTGTGTAAACTCTACTGGGAGCGAAATAGCGCGCGGCATTGTCAATTATAATTCGCAAGAAGCTACGCGTATTATGCGCAAAGCCAGCAGCGAGATAGAGAAAATATTGGGTTATGTAGAAGAATCAGAATTGATTCACCGTGATAATCTGGTCTTGCTTTAAGGAATAAGATGGAAAACAAAAAACCTTTGGTTGCAATCATTATGGGCTCAGATAGTGACTGGCCAACGATGACACACGCTGCGCAAATTTTGGCAGATTTCGGTGTGCCGTATGAAGCGAAGGTGGTTTCAGCGCATCGCACACCCGATTTGATGTTTGAATTTGCAGAAAATGCCCAAAGAAACGGATTCCAAGTCATTATAGCTGGTGCAGGCGGTGCAGCACATTTGCCTGGCATGGCAGCGTCCAAAACCACGCTCCCTGTGCTTGGCGTACCTGTCTCCACTAAAAATATGCAAGGTTTAGATTCACTGCTTTCTATTGTACAGATGCCTAAAGGTGTGCCTGTGGCAACTTTTGCGGTAGGAGACGCCGGCGCGGCCAACGCAGGACTGTTTGCTGTTTCAATTTTGGCAAATCATGATGCTGAACTAGCTGAAAAGCTTGCTGAATTTCGTAAAAATCAAACTATCAAAGTGCAGGCAATGGTACTAGGAAACAAGCCATGAAGCCAAGCGTTATAAGCGCACCAGCGATGCTAGGCATGTTAGGTGGCGGTCAGCTAGGTCGCTTTTTTGTGATTGCAGCGCATGAAATGGGTTATCAAGTGACTGTGTTAGATCCCGACAAAAACAGCCCTGCTGGCAGAATTGCAGATGTGCATTTGTGTGCAAATTATGATGATGAAACTGTACTGACACAAATGGCAAATACCTGCGTAGCAGTTACCACAGAGTTCGAAAATGTGCCCGCGCATGCTTTAGAGCAACTTGCTGAGCGCGTTATTGTGCGCCCTTCTGCAGCTAGTGTGGCTGTAGCGCAAAACCGTGTTCTGGAAAAAAACTTTATTAAACAGGCTGGCATACCAGTTGCGCCATTTTTAGTGATTAATCAGGCGAGCGATTTGCCAGAAGACGGAAGTGAGCTTTATCCTGCAATCTTAAAAGTCGCGCGTTTTGGCTATGATGGCAAAGGGCAGGCGCGCGTGAAAAATCGTTCGGAAGCGCAAAATGCATTTGTTGAGTTTAAGCAAGAAATTTGCGTGCTAGAGAAAATGTTGCCACTGGATTTGGAAGTTTCTGTGGTACTTGCACGAGATGCAAATGGGAATATAGCTAGCTTCCCTACCGCAGAAAACAGTCATTTAAACGGTATTTTAGATATCAGCGTGGTGCCCGCAAGATGCACCGAGGTGATTAAGGCGAACGCCCAAGAGTTGGCTAAAAAGCTCGCGGATAAATTGGATTACGTTGGCGTAATAGGCGTAGAATTTTTCTTGGTAGGCAAACAATTGCTGGTGAATGAAATTGCGCCTCGGCCGCATAACTCTGGCCATTATACAATTGACGCTTGTGTTACCAATCAATTTGAACAGCAAGTACGGGTGATGACTGGCTTACCACTTGGCAGCCCCAATTTGCATAGCGATGCAGTGATGGTGAATATTCTAGGTGACAGTTGGTTTGCTGGAGCGAAAACAAATGCTCTGGAACCCGCATGGAATAAGGCGCTTAGCCATGCAAATTTGAAGTTGCATTTATATGGCAAAAACGAACCAAGAAAAGGTCGCAAAATGGGGCACTTTACTGTGATTGATAAAGTGCAAAAAACAGCATTAAATGCGGCCTTAATTGCCCGCGGCGAGCTACATATTGGTGAGTAGTTCTTTCCCTAAGCACTCAACGTCAATGACTCAATAGCAAACTTTTCAATGCCAAGTTGGTTGGTAAGAAAAGCAACAACAGGCTCAAACTCTTCGTTCACCAGTTTGTTATCGTTTAAAAGAATTGCTGCATGTAACACATTGATTAATATCCCCGTTAGCCCGTCAACACTTAAGGGTTCTCTCTGTTTTGAAATGGCGTCAGCGACCACCACAGGCAGACGCCAACTCTTGGCAACCATGCTGCTTATCATTGCGTGGTTAGTATTTAAAGTTTCGTTCAAGTGCGTCATTTGTTGCTCAAAATTTCCATTTAGCTTTATCAAATGGCCTGCTTTTAATGGATACCGCTTAAGCAGAATGAAGCTTCCAGTAGCGTGGAACATGCCTGTCATATAAGCCAAGTCAGCTTTACTCTTTAACACTGGGGAGTAGCTAGCAAGTTTGGTCGATATTTCTGCAATTTTGTTAAATCGATTCCACAGTTGTGTCAAAAGTACCGGATTGCCATAATCGCTCACTGCTTCCCGTAATAAGGCAGATCTTAAAATTGCCTGAACACGACTCATCCCTAAAATTCCAAAAGCTTGCTCGACGTTGAAAACTGATTTTGACAAGCCAAATACTGGTGAATTGGCGACTCTCATCAGTGATGAAGTTAAACTAGGATCTCCCTCAATCAGTTGGGTGAGTTCCCTTAAAGAAAAATCGTCGTGAGACAATAATTGATCAATTTTTTCAAGAACCGCTGGGTAAGGTGGAAGCACTACACCAGATATTAAGACCGCTTCAATCAAGTGATTATTTGACGAGCTTGGATGTGGCGAAACTCGCGAAGCAATAGATTTCTTATTTAATTTTTTAAAAATACCAAACATAAGTGCCCCAACTATTGGGTGAGTAGTGCAAGTCGACATGGCTCAATTTAGACGATTCTTCTCAGAATAGCACTGATTTTATAGTTCAATATTGAAGAATAGGCACAAAAAAACCGGGTATTACCCGGTTTCATGTGAGCACTGAAAGTTTATTCAGCTTTTTTTGCTTTTGGTGCAGCTTTAGGTTTTACTGCTGCCTTTGGTGCTGCAGCAGCTTTAGGTTTTGCAGCTGGTTTTGCCTTTACTGCCTTAGCTTCTTTTTTCACGCCAGCAGCTGAATCACCCTTCATTGCTTTAATTGCATCGCTTAGGCGGCTTTTATGACGCGCAGCTTTGTTTTTATGAATGATTTTTTTATCAGCAATACGATCAATAACGCTCACATTTTCAGCATATGCAGCACTGGCAACAGCTTTGTCACCAGTCTCTACAGCTTTAATTACTTTTTTAATTGCGGTACGCAAAGTAGAGCGCAACGCAGCATTGTGTGCGTTTACTTTAACGGATTGGCGCGCGCGTTTGCGTGCTTGTGCGGTGTTTGCCATTTGTACTTTGTCCTAATGCTTTATCTGTATTAAATACGAAGCCGCGTATATTAGTGTTTTTTAAGGTATTTGGCAAGAAAAAAAGCAATTTCACTACAAGAAAAATAGTCGTCGAGGCATGCTAAAATCTCGTGATTGTGATTAACCTTCAAAATAAGACTCAAACTAGTCCATATGAACTTGCTTAAAGCACTTGCAACTGTCGGTAGCATGACCTTTCTCTCACGCATTTTGGGCTTTGTGCGCGATACGCTTATTGCCAGAGTGTTCGGTGCGGGTGCTACCATGGATGCCTTCGTTGTTGCATTTCGTATCCCCAATTTATTGCGACGTATTTCTGCGGAAGGCGCATTTTCACAAGCCTTCGTCCCAATTCTTGCGGAATATAAAAATCAACGTAGCGTAGATGAAACCAAAGCGCTTATTAATCACGTTGCAACTTTGCTTGGTTTGTTTTTAGTAGTTATTACCATTTTGGGTATGTTGGCTGCACCTTGGGTGGTTGATTTTACTGCGTCCGGTTTTTCGCATGATGCTACAAAATTCGATTTAACCGTGCAATTGCTACGAATCACATTTCCCTATATTTTCTTTATTTCGCTCGTTTCGTTTGCTGGAGGCGTGCTTAATACATACGGTAATTTTTCTGTCCCAGCGTTTACACCTGTATGGCTTAACGTGGCTTTTATTGCAGCTGCATTGCTTGTGGTGCCATATTTCGGAGGCTCGATAAAAGCACTTGCGTGGGCTGTTTTTATTGGTGGCATTTTACAATTACTTTATCAGGTTCCATATTTGCTTAAAATTGGATTAATTCCACGCTACGAATTAAACTTACATGACGAAGGTGTTTGGCGTATTTTAAAGTTGATGGGTCCCGCCATTTTTGGTGTTTCTATCGCTCAGATTTCATTAGTCATTAATACCAATGTTGCCTCGCATTTAGCGAATGGTAGCGTTTCGTGGTTGTATTACGCAGATCGGCTAATGGAGTTTCCTACAGGCGTATTAGGCGTTGCGCTCGGTACAATCCTCTTGCCTAGCCTTTCCAAAAGTGTGGCTGATAAGGCCGATAGTGAGTACTCACAATTGCTAGATTGGGGCTTGCGTCTTACCTTTATTTTGGCGCTACCTGCGGCGGTGGCATTGGCTGTTTTAGCAACGCCGCTGGTTGCTGGTTTGTTCAAATACGGAGCTTTTACTGCTGCTGATGTACTTATGACGCGGCAAGCGCTTGTTGCCTACAGTTTGGGTTTGATCGGATTGATATTAGTTAAAGTGCTCGCGCCCGCATTTTACTCTCGTCAAAATATCAAAACGCCAGTCAAAATTGCAATCTTTACTCTGATTGCCACCCAATCGATGAGCTTGTTTTTTGTTTTTGTGCTCGACTTAAAGCATGCTGGATTAGCCTTGGCCATAGGTTTGGGCGCCTGCATCAATGCGGCATTACTCTATTATCATCTACGTAAAAATGATGTGTTTAAACCGCAGACTGGTTGGTTGCTATTTATTGGGAAATTGGTGATTGGCGTGACAGCGATGGCAACCGCTTTGCATTTCGCAGCGGGCAAGGATGCTACCTGGTTGGAGTATAAAGTGATGACAAAATTATTATATTTACTTTATTTATTAGTGCTTGGCTCAGGTGTATATTTTGCCTCGCTGTGGCTGATGGGTATCCGTATCAAAGACTTTATGCGGCGCGCAGCTAGTTAAGAATATAACTAGAATGAGAGTTTACCGCCATTTCCCGACTCAATTTTGTGCGCCAATTGCGTTAGCCATCGGTAATTTTGATGGCATTCACCTTGGCCATCAGGCCCTATTGACAAGGCTCGTAGAGACATCGAAAGCTAAAAATATTGCGCCAGCGGTCATGACATTTGAGCCGCACCCAAGGGAATTTTTTAGCCCACAAAATGCGCCAGCGCGACTAACAACTTTGCGGGAAAAGTTTGAGTATTTTGCAGAAGCGAAGGTAGAAAAAGTATTTATTTGCGCTTTCAATCAAAAATTTGCGCAAATGTCTGCCCTAGATTTTATGCGGAATACTTTGCGCGAGAAACTTAATGCAAATACGATTTTAGTTGGTGATGATTTTAGATTTGGTGCTAAGCGAGTGGGTAGCATTAATGATTTTACTGCCAATCACTTTGACTTAATAAGCTTGCCGCAAGTTAACATTGGCACGGAGCGAGTGTCCAGCACGTCAGTGCGCAATGCGCTTGCGAGGGGTGATCTGACGCAGGCAGCTCAGTTGCTCGGACGCGCATATAGCATCAGCGGAAAAGTAGTGTATGGTGCGCAACGTGGTCGCCAATTAGGTTTTCCCACGGCAAATATTCATATGCGTCATGAGCGACCTGCATTAACAGGCGTTTATGCGGTAAAATTGGACGGTTTGAATGCGGTCGCTAATTTAGGTATACGTCCCACAATCGTGGGTGTACCAAAAATGTCATTAGAAGTGCATGTAATTGATTTTAATGGTGATTTGTATGGACGTCATGTGCATGTGGCGTTTTGTCATAAAATCCGTGACGAGCAAAAATTTGAGAATTTAGACGCATTAAAGGCGCAGATTGCAGATGATGTGCAAGCTGCAAAAGACTATTTTAAGAAGTGAACATGAGCGAAGACAATAAAGATTCAAAATACAAACTTAACCTGCCGGAAACTAGTTTTCCCATGCGCGGAGACTTGGCAAAGCGTGAGCCTGCCTGGTTAAAACATTGGCAAGATAAAAAGCTCTATGAGCGTATTCGCAAGGCTCGCAAAGGTGCAAAAAAATTCATTCTGCACGATGGTCCGCCATATGCGAATGGTGATATTCATATCGGTCATGCCGTGAATAAAATCTTAAAAGACATCATCGTTAAATCTAAAACCATGAGTGGTTTTGATGCACCTTATGTGCCAGGCTGGGATTGTCATGGCTTACCGATTGAGTTGGTAGTAGAAAAAAATCATGGTAAAAATATAGATCCTGCCAAATTCCGTGATCTTTGTCGCGCCTACGCGACCGAGCAAGTCGAAAAGCAGAAGAAAGACTTTATTCGTTTGGGTGTATTGGGAGACTGGGATAATCCCTATCTGACCATGGATTTTAAAACCGAGGCAGACATTATGCGAGCGCTCGGCAAAATTTATGAAAATGGCTATCTTTACCAAGGCAGCAAGCCCGTGCATTGGTGCGTCGATTGTGGCTCGGCGCTTGCAGAGGCCGAAGTTGAATATGAAGACGTGAATTCGCCTGCAATTGATGTTGGTTTCAAGATTGTTGATAACGCTGCTTTGAGTAAAGCATTTGGTGTAGAGGTTAAGGGTGATGTGTTTGCCGTGATTTGGACAACAACACCTTGGACATTGCCTTCGAATCAGGCTGTGAGCGTGCACCCAGATGTTGACTATGATTTAATCAAAACCAATAAAGGAATCTTTATCTTTGCACATGATCTTTTAGAGCCAACACTTGCAAGATACGGCATACAAGATTATGAATTAGTTGCGACGAGAAAAGGAACTCCGCTATTTGGGTTGTTGTTGCATCACCCATTCGACAAACGCCAAGTACCTATAATCCTAGGCGAACATGTAACAACTGAGGCTGGTACGGGCTTGGTGCATACTGCAGCTGCACATGGTAACGACGACTGGTTGGTAATGCGTCGAACTTATCCTGATGAAAAACCGCGCATTTTAATGGGCGGCGATGGCAAGTTCTTTAATAGTGAATTGGTTGAGTTAGCTGAAATTAGAGGCTTGACAAGGCAAGAAGCCAATAAAGTGATTCTAGCCAAAATGCAGGAGAATGGCACTTTGTTAGCAAGTGCACGCTTGAATCATAGCTTCCCTCATTGCTGGCGCCATAAAACTCCCTTAATGCAGCTTGCCACACACCAATGGTTTATCGGCATGAACGCGGAAGATGCGGTGGGTTTGAGTTTGCGTCACTACGCCAACAATGCGGTGGACGCAACCGCATTTTACCCAAGTTGGGGCAAGGCGCGACTAGAGGCGATGATTAAGAATCGCCCAGATTGGTGCGTTTCTCGCCAACGTAACTGGGGCGTGCCCATGCCGTTTTTTGTGCATAAAGAAACTGGCCAGCCGCATCCTGAAACTGCAAGGTTGCTCGAAATTGTATGCAAAATGGTAGAGCAAAAAGGCATAGAGGCTTGGTTTAGCTTAGACGGTGATGTCTTTTTAGCGCAACATGCGCAGCGTAATGCAGCGGAATATAAAAAAGTCACCGATACTTTAGATGTTTGGTTTGATTCTGGCACGACGCATGCGGCGGTGCTAAAGCGTCGCCCAGATTTGCAGTTTCCTGCTGATTTATATTTGGAAGGTTCAGACCAGCATCGCGGCTGGTTTCAAAGCTCACTTTTAACGGGTTGTGCGATTGATGGCAGGGCGCCTTACGAAGCCTTGCTCACGCATGGTTTTGTGGTGGATGGCGCAGGCCACAAAATGAGTAAATCCAAAGGCAACGTGGTGGCGCCGCAAAAAGTGATGGATACTTATGGAGCAGATATTTTACGCTTATGGGTGGCCTCGACTGATTATTCTGGCGAACTGACGATTTCAGATGAAATTTTAAAGCGCGTGGCCGATAGTTATCGCAAAATTCGCAATACCTTACGCTTTTTATTGGCAAATTTAGCCGACTTTGATGCAAGCAAACACTTGCTTCCTGCAGAAAAATGGCTAGAGATTGACCGCTATGCGCTATATTTAACAGAGCAACTGCAAGAGGGTATTTTGGAAGATTTTGATAAATACGAATTCCATTTGGCGGTGCAAAAATTTGTAGGTTTTTGTAACGAAGATTTAGGTGGATTTTACTTAGATATTCTTAAAGACAGGCTTTACACCGCAGGTGAAAACTCATCTGCACGCCGCGCTGCGCAAAGTGCGTTGCATCATATTACACACGCTTTAATGCGTTTGATGGCGCCCATTTTGAGCTTTACTGCGGATGAAATTTGGCAAATTTTGGATTTAAATGCAGATGAAACTGTGTTTACTGAATTGTGGTACAAGCTACCATCGCATGGCTTGAAATCCCCTCGAATAAAGGCTTGGCAAGAAATACGTGATACGCGCGGGCTTGCGGCAAAAGAAATCGAAGTGCTGCGCGAAGTTGGCAAAGTAGGATCGTCATTACAAGCAGAGATTGAGTTTCATGTGCCAAAAGCAAGCTACGAAGCACTTGCCAGCCTAGGCGATGATTTACGCTTTGCGATGATTACTTCGAGCGCGAAAGTGGTGAAGGCAAAAAATGAGAAAAAACAAAAAATTGTAGTAAAGCCAAGCATGTATAAAAAATGTGATCGCTGTTGGCATTACCGCGCAGACGTAGGTGCAGACAAAGCGCATCTACAAATTTGTGGACGATGTGTCAGCAATTTGTTTGGTAAAGGCGAGCCGCGTAAATATGCCTAAACTTTATAAGTGGTTTGGCATTAGCGCGATTGTGGTTGCGCTCGATTTATACACTAAGCACTTGATTCAAAATAATTTTGTGCTTGGTGAAAGTAAAACTATTTCATCTATTTTTGATTTGGTGCGCTTTCATAACGAGGGTGCCGCCTTTAGTTTTTTGAATGACGCAGGCGGTTGGCAGCGCTGGTTTTTTACAATTGTCGCAGCAGTCGCAAGCATTTTTATTATTTATTTAATCAATAAACATCAAAAACAAAAACTTTTTTGCTTGGGATTAGCCTTAATATTGGGTGGTGCACTAGGTAATTTGTACGACAGAATCACACTCGGTTATGTGGTGGATTTTTTGTATTTCCACATCAACAATCACTACTGGCCAGCTTTTAATGTGGCAGACAGTGCAGTGAGTGTGGGCGTGGGTATTTTATTGCTGGATAATTTCAAGACAACTTAGCGGAGGTATGCGATGGCTAAAGTAGTAAAAACAGATGCGGAATGGAAAGCTCAATTAACGCCGATGCAATATGAAGTGACACGTCATGCGGCGACTGAACGTGCTGGTACTGGAGAATACGCTTATCATAATGAGCATGGTATTTACACTTGTGTGTGTTGCAATACGCCACTTTTTGAATCGGACACTAAGTTTGATGCTGGATGTGGTTGGCCGAGTTATTTCAAGCCTTTAAACCCTGAAAATGTGCGTGAGAATGTAGATAAATCTCATGGCATGATTCGCACCGAAGTCATTTGCAATGTGTGCGACGCGCACCTTGGCCATGTGTTTCCTGATGGCCCGCCACCAACCGGCTTGCGCTACTGCATTAATTCAGCCTCGCTCAAGTTTGACCCAATTTAAGTTTATTTGAGTTTTTTAAACAGCATTAAAACTAAAAGCACGAGTGCGCCAGCCAAAACGCCAACAAGTGCGTTTGCGCTTTGCGAAATAATGCCAGCTGTGATTCCACCTGCACTTTCTGTCATCTGTTCAACACCGTGATGCAAAAAAGGTAGGCCATGCACAAGAATGCCGCCACCGACTAAAAACATCGCGGCAGTACCGACCACGGAAAGAGTGCGCATTAAAAATGGCGCAAACGCTAAAATTTTCTCACCGATTTTTCGACTAAGTTGCGCAAAAAAACTCGCGCCTTTTTTTAACATCAAGTGCAAGCCCAAATCATCTAATTTAACAATTCCAGCTACTAAGCCATATACGCCAATCGTCATGATGACGGCAATGAGCGAAACCACCATTACTTGTCTGCTAAAGGCTTCAGTTGCAACGGTGCCAAGTGCAATCACAATAATTTCTGCCGAAAGTACAAAGTCAGTGCGAACTGCGCCCTTGATTTTATCTTTTTCAAAAGCCACCATATCAATTTGGTGATCTTCCAGCGCATTATCAAGCGCTACTTCATGGGCCTCTATTTCGGTAGGCGAGTGCAAAAATTTATGTGCAATCTTCTCAACGCCTTCGAAGCAGAGATAGGCGCCTCCAATCATAAGTAGTGGCGTAATTAGCCAAGGCGCAAAATAGCTAATCGCAAGCGCAGCAGGCACTAAAATTAACTTGTTTACAAATGAGCCTTTAGCAACTGCCCACACCACGGGCAGCTCTCGCTCAGCATTAACTCCTGTGACTTGTTGCGCGTTTAGCGCCAAGTCGTCGCCTAATACGCCTGCAGTTTTTTTTGCGGCGATTTTGGTCATTACAGAAACATCATCCAAAATGGTGGTGATGTCGTCTAGAAGCGCTAGTAAACTACCTGTTGCCATGAAGTACTTTCAAAGTTTTGTGCACATATTATATATGGCAATGCTGATATTTTAATCTTGGGATGGACTAATGGAGTAGTTAAATATTAGTAGAACACTGTAGTGCAAGTAAAATGGGTTAGGCTATAATAAGACTATGATCTTACACCGCTATCGCCAAGTCATCAGCAAAATCGCCATGTTTTTGGTGGTTTTTGCATCGCTCGCGCCCAGCGTGACGCACGCTTTAGCAACCCATAGTAATGGTAGTTTTCTGCAGGAAATCTGCTCAAGTAATGGAATAAAGAAGATTGTTATACAAACAATTACCACGCATGGGCAACAACTCACCACTGTGTTCGATACCAAAAATTCTAACGAAAACACGCCAGCCAGCAATGCCTTGCACTTAGAGCATTGTCCGTTTTGTAGCGCAGGCGCTGTTAATGTAGCTGTTGCGCCAAACAGTCCGTGGGTATTCATGCTTGCCGAGCAAGCCAAAGCGATTGATTTTGATTACGTCACACCCGTTCAACCAAGTTACATCCAAACAGCGCATCCCACGCGCGCCCCACCTGTACTTTAATTAAATTTTAAAAAACGCAAACTCTGCGGCTAAACGCCTTGCAGAAATCTTGCATGTTATCGACGCATTATTTCGTCGAAAAAATTTAATAGGAGTATACAAATGATTCAATTACAAATCTCTGAGCTTATTAAAGCTAAAAAAGTTGAGTGGAACCGCAAAATCACCATCAACGAAGTTGCTGAAACTACTGGCATCAGCCGTATGACTTTGTTCAGAATGATGAAAAACACAAGTCACAACACTGTGACCGATCATCTCGATAGCCTGTGCACATTTTTTGACTGTGAACTACACGAGTTGGTGCGCTACGTACCAAATAACCATCATCAAATACAACAGGCGGCTTAATCATGGCTAATCAACAAAAAATTGCGTTTGCAATTGTGATGCTCGCGTTTAATTTAACTGCACATGCCAGTTGTGGTGGAGCGTTTTGCACGCTTAATACCGATGCAGGCGTGCAAGGCACTTGGAATAAACCTGGTGTGCGTTTGGATATACGAGGAGAGTTTATCAATCTAGATCAATTGCGCCACGGTTCAAGTAAAGCAGCACCCTCTGGCGAAGTGAATGAGCATGACGAAACACGTACTTTAAACCGTAACTTTTTAGCCACGCTCGATTGGAATATCAATCAAGACTGGGGTGTAACCTTACGTTTACCTTTTGTAAATCGCGCGCATAACCATATATTTAATGCTGATAACGGTGCTGGTGGCGTTGACCCTGAGGTGGAAAGTTGGAATTTCAGTGGTATAGGGGATTTACAAGCGCTTGCACGCTATAACTTTTATAGCGATGGTATGAGCAATGCAGGTGTGCGATTTGGGCTCAAATTGCCAACAGGCAGCATCAATAAAGCCAATAGTGAAGAGAAGGCAGAGCGTACTTTGCAACCTGGCTCTGGCAGTCTAGATACCATGTTAGGTGCTTATTACAACCAACACCATGGATCTATTGGTTGGTTTGTACAAGGCATGTGGCAGCAAACTGTTCACGATAGAGATGACTTTAAGCCAGGCACCAAGCTGGGGGTAGATGCGGGATTAAGTTATGCTGCAACGCCAGATTTAAGTTTAATGTTGCAAACCAATCTTCAATATAAAGCCAAAGACAGTGGTGTCAATGCAGAGCCTAAAGACTCTGGCGGCCACTCTATTAGTATTAGTCCAGGGTTGGCTTATAAATTGACAGAAGGCACGCAGATTTATGGCTTTGTTCAAAAACCTATTTATCAGTACGTGAACGGTGCGCAACTCACTTCAGATTGGTCTGTGGCTGTTGGCCTAAGCACGCATTTTTAAAAAAATAATCAGGGAAATAAAAATGAAAATCACAACAAATTTTCTGCAACGTACAGTACTAAGTTTGGCAATTACCTTACCATTTGGCGGCTTTCCATTAGCTTATGCTGACCATATTGACTTAGATAAGGTTGAAATTACCGCGGTAAAGCCTGGCGTGCCAGATAATGTACCAAACACGGTAGAAGCCGTAACAAAAAAACAAATTGAAGAAAGTGCAAACACAGTGACTACCGCTGGTGCGTTGCAGTATTTGCCTAGTGTTCACGTGCGTGAGCGTTATATTGGCGACCGCAACGGCATCTTGGTGATGCGGCTAAATAGTTCCATTGCAAGTGCACAAACTACGATTTATGCTGATGGATTATTACTTTCTAATTTTTTAAATAACAGCTTCAGTACGCCGCCACGTTGGGGCATGGTTTCACCCGACCAAATCGAGCGCATCGATGTGATGTATGGCCCTTTTTCTGCCCTTTATCCTGGTAACTCGGCGGGCGGTGTGCTCAATATCACTACTAGCATGCCAACTAAGTTCGAGGCGCATGCGGCAACTGATGTGTTTACACAAAACTTTAAGTTGTATGGCACAGATGAGTCATTTAGTGGCCATCACGAAAGTGCGTCTATCGGTGATAAATGGAATGATTTATCACTGTTGATTTCACTAGACCATTTGGATAGTCACGGTCAGCCGCAGACTTTTGGTAATGCGACTCGCTCTACCTCCGCTGGAGGAACAACTGCTGTAACAGGAGAAATTAGAGATCTTGACCCGCAAGGCAAAGCACGCATTATTACGGCAACAACTGGCATAGACCACACGGTACAAAATAATGCCACAATTAAAGTAGCATACGATTTCACACCTACGCTAAAAGGTACCTATACGCTGGGTTTTTGGCAGAATGATTCGGATGGAAGTGTAAAAAGTTATTTGAAAGATAAAGCGACAGGTCGCACTTTTTTTAATACCTCAGCAGCAGGTGCAACGCGTTTTGTGACTTTTGATGGAGACCCAAATAAATATACATTAACTGGCACAGGTCCAAGCCATGCGGAATCGGAGCATTGGATGCATGGCATTTCGCTAAAAACAAATACTGACGAGCGCTGGGACTGGGAAGCGATTGCGACGATTTACAATCAAAGTAAAGACTTTACGCGTACAACACCACAATCTGCCAATCCTGTTTCTACTACCAATGCGTTTGATTCTGGCGATGGCGCGGTAAGACCTAGCGGCACTTTTACAGATAACAAAGGAACTGGCTGGCAAACGCTGGATTTGAGAGGTGATTACCGCCCCGATGGTGATTTAAAAAGCGAACATCAGTGGAGTTTTGGCTACCATTTTGACCGTTACGAGTTGGAAACTAAAACCCTTAACGTGACGGATTGGTTGAATAGCCAAACGGGTGCTTTAAGCACTAATTCGTTTGGCAAAACTCAAACGCAAGCGCTTTATTTGCAAGATTCTTGGAAATTTGCACCTGATTGGATACTTACACCCGGTGGCCGCTTTGAGCACTGGAAGGCATATGATGGCAGCAACTTTGATGGTGCCACCACAACGCCAGCAGCTTTTAAGCAATTAAATTATGCAGACAGGCAACATAACGATTTTTCACCAAAGCTCTCACTTAGCTGGCAAGCCCGTCCTGATTGGTTGTTGCGGGCTTCCTACGGAAAGGCTTATCGCTACCCAACAGTGGCTGAGTTGTTTCAACGCATTGTTTTGCCTGATACAAGTAGAGCAAACGATCCTAATTTGAAGCCAGAAAGCGTGAATTCAGTAGAGTTTACAGGCGAGAAGCTTTTGGATAATGGCTTGTGGCGTACATCACTATTTGTTGAAGATAAGAGCGACGCGCTTATTTCCCAAACAGATACGACTACCGTCCCTGGAAAAACTATTTCGAGCATTCAAAACGTGGATAAAATTCGCAGTACGGGGGTCGAAACCTCAGTGCAATTTGAGGATTTATTTATCCACGGCTTTGATTTCCAAGGAAGCATGACCTATGTGGATTCGGAAATTAATAAAAATGCCAAAAATCCATTTACGGTGGGTAAACCTCAGCCACGTATCCCAGATTGGCGCGCCACTTTTGTTGGCGTTTATCACTTCAATCATCAGCTATCATTAAGTTTGGCTGGGCGTTATAGTGGCAACCAAGAGGTGAATTTGTTGTACAACACAGTTGAGCCGCAAACTTATGGTACTACTGTTAGCCGTTATGCCGTGTTTGATACTAAGTTGGTGTATCGTCCGACTGACAGGTGGACAGCGTCATTTGGTATCAATAATATTGGTAATTACAAATATTATGTCAATCCGAACCCGTATCCACAAAGGCAGTTTTTTGCTGGTTTGAAGTTTGATTATTAAGGTTAAACATGAAAAGACTTTTTGTATTATTTTTTACTTTTCTTAGCTTTCATGCGCTTGCACACGAAGGGCACACCATGGAATCCAAAAATACGCTGGCCGTCAGCGTGGCAATTGACAGCCATGGAAAGCTTTGGCGAGCCAGTGTTAAGGATGGTTTTGTCATGGTTGATGCAAGCGATGATTTGGGCAAAACCTTTTCTACGCCTTTGAAAGTTAATCCAACTGCCCAGAAAATTGGTGCAGAAGGTGAAGCGAGACCAAAAATTGTTATTGGCACGCAAGGTAATATTTACCTGACATGGACTGAGGCGCTTAAAGCACCATTTTCTGGTTATGTTTGGTTTGCGCGCTCGGTAGATGGCGGAAACAGTTTTGAGAAACCCATTCTCGCCCACCAAGATCGTGCAGAAATTACCCATCGCTTTGACGCGCTGAATGTGTCGCCAGATGGCAAAGTTACGGTTGCCTGGGTAGATAAACGCGATTTAATTGCAGCAAAAGCAGCAGGCAAGCCATACGATGGCGCAGCGATTTACTATGCGATTTCGAATGATGCTGGCAAGAGCTTTGTGCCTGAACAAAAGCTCGTAGATTCAAGTTGCGAGTGTTGTCGTATTGCATTGACAAACAAGCCAGATGGCACAGTGGTCGCGATGTGGCGTCATGTGTTTGCAGGCGGCGAGCGCGACCATGCAATTGCGGAAATTACGCCCAACGCTGCGCCAGTGATTGTTCGGGCCAGTTTTGGACACTGGCAAATTGATGGTTGCCCACATCATGGTGCTGCATTGGCTTATGGTTCAG
>JBJXDT010000003.1:0-13651 GCA_046153505.1 Methylophilaceae bacterium
TGGCGCGTACCTCGTGCTGCCGATACTCGGCCCATCTAGCGTGCGCGATACTGTAGGATTAAGCATTGAAACCTACGCTTTTGACCCGATCAGCTACGTGGACAACATCGCAACGCGCAACTGGATAAGAAGCGCACAATTTTTGGATAAGCGTACTCAGTTGTTGGATGCTAAAGATATACTAGATAATGCTTCGCTTGATTCTTATGCTTTTACGCGTGACGCCTACTTGCAAAGCAGAGAAACAAAACTAAAAGATGGCGACGTTCAATCCCCTAACAACGACGGTTTTGAGCCAGCAGATGAGGAAGATGATCCCAAAGCCAGTCCAGCTCCTGCGGCTACCGATACGAAGTAACCCATTCAGACAATAAAAAAGCCCTATGGGGCTTTTTTATTGTCTGAATCTAACTACTCACCGGCCGCCACAGTCATGCGTTCTATTAAAATAGATCCTACTTGTTTCGAACTTGGCAAGATCGCATCATCACCCACAGCAATAATATGGTTCAACATATCCTTCATGTTGCTCGCAATCGTAATCTCTTCTACTGGGTGAGCAATGACGCCATTTTCCACCCAAAAACCAGCTGCGCCTCTTGAGTAATCGCCTGTTACCATATTCAATCCATGGCCTAATACCTCAGTTACCAGCAAACCCGTTCCCATTTGTTGTAGTAATTCAGCACCTTTATGTGTCGCCTGCACTACTAAATTGTGGCTACCGCCTGCGTTGCCAGTGCTCTGCATACCAAGCTTACGAGCTGAGTAACTGCCAAGCATGTAGCCTTGCAAAACTCCATTTTCAACCAATTTGCGCGATTTTGTAGCGACACCTTCATCATCAAAAGCACTACTAGCTATCCCCTTTTTAATGTGCGGCAACTCTTCTATATTGAGTATACTCGCCCCTATTTGCTTACCTAAGCTCTCTAGTAGGAATGAGGACTTCCGATATAGATTGCCTCCAGATATTGCGCTCACAAAAGATGAAATAAAACTGCCCGCTAAACTGGCGTCAAACATCACAGGATATTGACCAGTTTTAATTGGCTTAGCCCCCAAACGCCTTACAGAGCGCTCACCAGCTCTTTTGCCGATATGTTCTGCACTATCCAAATCAAAAGGGTCACGCGCGCTACTGTACCAGTAGTCACGCTGCATTGCTTCGTCATCTTCAGCAATGACTGAGCAACTAATACTGTGTCTACTGCTTGGATAGCCACCGACAAAACCATGGCTATTTGCATATGCAAACACGCCCTCATTGCTGGAAACACTCGCCCCTTCAGAGTTGTTAATACGTATTTTATCAACGTCAAAAGCAGCAGCTTCACAGCGTTTAGCAATCACTATTGCCTCTTCTACACTTAAGTTCCAAGGGTAATACAATTCTAAATCAGGCACTTCTTTTGCCATTAAGTTTTCATCCGCTAAACCGCAAAATGGATCTTTTGCCGTAAATTTGGCAATTTCACATGCTGCTTGCACCGTGTCTTTGAGCGCTTGCGGGCTTAAGTCTGAGCTACTTGCATTTCCTTTTTGCTGTCCGAAAAAAACAGTGATCGAAACGCCCTTGTCGCGGTTGTACTCGATATTTTCTGTTTCATTCATACGCACAGAAACCGTCTGTCCTGTGCCAAAGCTGACATCACATTCTGCACTACTTGCACCAGCATTTTTGGCGAGCCTGAGTACATCTTGACTAATTTGTTTAAGGGTATCTAAATCCATTGCGCTTCAATATAAATAGCTAAAACTGTTATCATACCGTGCATCAGACCAATTCAAGCCGCACAAGGCAAAAAGATGCAAGAAAAAGACGATATAGCGCCCATAGTAAGCAAAACCAAGCTAAAAGCTGAAGCCGATGCACAACAGGCGATTGGTAAAAAACTCATTGAGTTACCCAAAGATAAGTTGAGTAAACTTAATTTGTCCGAAACACTCTATGAAGCCGTGCTTGAATCCAAACGCTTAACTGCCAATGGCGCAATACGTCGCCAATTACAGTATATCGGTCGTTTGATGCGCGACACCGACACAGCGCCCATTGTCGAGCAACTCAGTCGCTGGGAAGGTAAGCACAATGATGAAAATGCGCGCTTTCATCTACTAGAACGCTGGCGAGACAGACTCATTAACGAATCTGGCACATCACAATCGAATGTACTGCAAGAGCTTGTCGCACTGTATCCGCAAATTGACATACAACAACTGCGCAACTTATGCCGTAATGCACAAAAAGAACAATCAGCAAACAAACCGCCAAAAAGTAGCCGCGAACTATTTAAACTATTGCGCGAGGCTTCTGAAGCGACCCAAGAGGAAGAATAATTGGAACAATCTGCCAGCATTTTACATGCAAAAGAATTGCTACTTTTGGTAGGTGTAATCTTAGGCACGGGCACATTTACAGGCTTTATCGCGCGCGCACTTAAAGTGCCAGACGTCGTACTCTTTTTACTCGCTGGTATGTTGCTGGGCGGCGCGACACTTGGGTTGGTAAAAGTGCCTGTTGATTCAACCTTAAACCAACTATTACTGATATTTGGCTCCTGCTATATTTTATTTGATGGTGGAGCCAGCGTGCGTTTAAGTGTGTTAAAAAGCGTTTGGCCAACTTTAGTCACTATTTCTACTGTCGGTATAGTCATAAGTGCTTTTGTCACCGCAATTGCAGCACAATCCTTTTTAGGCTTGCCTTGGATTATTGCCTTGTTATTAGGTGCCACGATAGCTTCCACCGACCCCGCGACACTTGTGCCCGTGTTCAAACAAGTTAAAGTGCGCGCAAAAGTTGCACAAACTGTCATGAGCGAATCTGCTTTTAACGATGCCATGGGTGCAATTCTGACTTTCACCATATTGGGCATCGCCATGGGTAATGGCAACTTTTCTTTAAGCGACAGCCTATTAGATTTATTGAAACAATCTATGCTTGGCATTGCAGGTGGCGCCTTGTTAGGCTATTTGGCCGTACTATTAATTGCCCATGAAAAGTATAGTTTTTTATCAGAATACGCCCCCGTTGTAACGCTTATGTCGGTTGCTACTGCTTACTTAAGTATCGATAATTTGCACGCCAGTGGTTTTATGGCGGTGTTTGTGTTTGGCTTAATTTTGAGTAACAAAGATATTTTCAGCTTTAAAATGGAGCATGGTGAAGAAGCAAAATTGGAAGATTTTATTCTGACCACCTCACTTATCATGCGCATGTTCATTTTCATTCTTCTTGGTTCGCAAGTTAACTTTGCATTACTTAAGCAATATTTTTGGCCTGCTTTTGCTGTAGTAATGGTATTTATGCTGATTGCACGTCCTATCACCGTATTCGTCTGCGCATTACCCGATAGGCGTGCCAAATGGACTTGGCAAGAGCTAGTATTTATGTGTTGGACCCGCGAGACTGGTGTGATTCCAGGTGCCCTTGCTGGGATGCTGGTAGGGATGAAAGCCCCTCACGCGGACGTGATTGCGTCTGTCACTTTTATGGCGATTCTCATCACAATTACTGTGCAAGCCACCACCACAAAATGGTTGGCTGGCAAGCTGGGTTTGTTAGAAGGAGCTTAACGGCTATTTAAGGTCGCAGTCGTCACGGCAGATTCACCCTCGCGCTCGTAAGTGATTTCAACCTTCTTGCCTTGGTATTGGCGCGCCGCAAGTGATAACTCCTCAGGCTTTTGCAAGGTAACTTCACCTATTTTCAGCAAGACATCGCCACGCATCAAATTGACTTTTGCAGCGGGCGAATCCTTAATAACCGCAAGTACTTTCAAGCCATCTAGCGGTTCGCCCTCTTTAGTTTTCAATTTAATCACATGTAAACCCAGCAATGGTGTAGGTATTTTTGCCCAATAACTGGCAAAATATTTATATTGCTCTTCATCTTGCTTTAGCACACTGGCATCCACCTCATGCGAGCCTTTTGCTGCTTGTTTAATCGCCTCTATTTTTGAAAGCGCCATTTGTTTAGAGGCATATTTGCTGTAGACCAATACCGTGTCCGCCTTGATGCTTCGTGCATGCGCTAACGCCAATTCAGCTGGCACGTTGCCTGCCTCAAAGCTGCTACTTCCCATCAAATCATAGCCATTCTCTAACATGCTAATGTTGTCATCTTCTTTGTGGTTGCTTACATACATTTTGGTATCAGGGCTCGCTTGCAAAGACTGCAAATTACCATTATTTTGCGCATGATAATTGGCGGCAAATAAATTTTCGTCTGCGCTAGCAATTTGTGCTATCAACAATAAAAATAAAACCAGTGTTTTTTTAAGCATTCTTTTAACCCAAAATTTTTGTCATGTTATGATAAAGACACGAAAGTACGCAAACAATTCAATCATGACACAAAAAATCAAAATTGGTCTCGTTTCTATAAGCGATCGCGCCTCAACTGGCATATATGAAGATAAAGGCATTCCAACCTTAAGCGAATGGCTTGAAAAAACCTTAATCACACCATTTACTTTAGAGTCACGCTTAATTGCAGATGAGCAGGCACTAATTGAAAGCACATTGATTGATTTGGTTGATGAAGCACATTGCCACTTAATTTTAACTACTGGCGGCACTGGACCTGCCTTGCGTGACGTCACGCCAGAGGCAACCCTTGCTGTGGGTGATAAGGAACTGCCAGGGTTTGGCGAACAAATGCGGCAAATTAGCTTGAACTTTGTGCCTACGGCAATCTTGTCGCGCCAAGTCGCGGTGATTCGCAAGCAATGTTTAATCATTAATCTGCCAGGCCAACCAAAAGCCATCGCGCAAACACTGGAAGGCCTAAAAGATGAGACAGGCAAGCAAGTGGTCCATGGTATTTTTGCAGCAGTGCCCTACTGTATTGATTTAATTGGCGTGGCGAGCAATCCAAACCCGTATATCGAAACCAAAGAAGATATTGTTAAAGTGTTTCGTCCAAAATCTGCAACTAAATAAATTTACATGCTAAATTTAAAAAAAATCCTCCCTATATTTCTATTCTGGGTACTGATTGCAACGACGTTGGTGCTAACCATGATGCCAGCTGAAGAAATACCTAACGCATTGAATTTTTGGGATAAAATGCAACATGCATTGTGCTTTGCAACACTGACTTTTGTAGGCATGTATGCATATTCACACAAGCCAAAACAGCTCACTGTTGCATTATGTATTTACGGTGGACTAATTGAGCTAATGCAGACATTTTTAACCTCAACGCGTCATGGCGATTGGCATGACTGGCTAGCGGATAGTATTGGGATAGTTGTTGGCTTCTGCTTATTTCTGCTGATTCAAAAGTATGTCCGAATTTAATTTAATCGAAAAATATTTTACACGACCTAGCCCCAGCGCAGATTTGGGTATTGGCGATGATTCAGCGCTCATCAGCATACGCAAAGGTTACCAACTTGCTGTTTCCACAGATATGCTAGTAGTTGGCACGCATTTTTTTTCAGAAACTGCTGCATATGATATTGGCTGGAAAGCGCTTGCTGTAAACCTCTCTGACATGGCCGCAATGGGGGCCCAGCCTCGGTGGGCAACACTTGCAATCGCATTGCCTGATGTTAATCAAACTTGGCTGGCAGAATTTAGTCAGGGTATTTTTGCTTGTGCCGAAATTTTCGACGTGGAATTAATTGGTGGCGACACCACTAAAGGCCCGCTCAACCTCAGTATTACCATCATGGGAGAAGTGCCTACTGGCAAAGCATTGCGCCGCGACAGCGCGCAGATTGGAGACGACATTTGGGTAAGTGGCACTATTGGCGATGCCGCAATTGGCTTGTCGCACCTGCAAAATAAACTGCATAGTAAATTTTATTTAGACGATGGTTATATTGAATATTGCTTAGACGTCTTACATCGCCCACAGCCACGGGTAAAGCTAGGCTTGGCTTTGCAAGGGTTGGCGCATAGTGCGATTGATATTTCAGATGGGCTTTTGTCAGACTTAGGACATATTCTAAAAGCATCCAATGTGGGTGCTGAAATTCAGTTATCCGCACTACCTTTTTCACTATTTGCAAGCAAACATATTCACGAAAAACTAGTTCAACATTGTGTATTAGCAGGCGGCGATGATTACGAACTCTGCTTTACTGCACCAAAGAATATGCGTGAAAATATTAAGCAAATTAGCACTGATTTAAAGCTACCCATCAGCCTAATAGGCAACATCCGTGAGGGAGCTACCCTAGTTGTTATGGAAGAGAATATGCAAAAACCAACAATAGAAAAAACTGGTTATGACCACTTCGCCTGACAATCAACCAAGTCTTAAATTTCTTCTCGCTCACCCCGCACACTTACTTGCGCTTGGCTTTGGAAGCGGCTTAGCAAAAAAAGCACCTGGCACATTTGGCACGCTCGTTGGGTTTCCGCTTTATTTCTTTATTCCAAAGCCGCACATGCTTGGTTTGGCTGTGCTGGCGGCTTTGTTTATACTGGGTTGTTACGTGTGTGATAAAACTGGCAAAAACCTTGGTGTGCCTGACCACGGTGCGATAGTGTGGGATGAAATAGTCGCCATGGCAGCCTTGCTATATTGTCTACCTTTTGCCAATTGGCAAACATGGATAAGCGCATTTTTGCTTTTTCGGCTGTTTGATATTTGGAAGCCATACCCTATTAGCTATTTTGATACGTATCTAAAAAATGGATTTGGCGTAATGCTGGATGACATTCTCGCTGCGGCATATGCATTAATCGTTTTCGTGGGGGTCTTATGGATGAGCAAGACGTTCTAACGCTCGTCACCGAGCTAGGCGTGGCGCTTAAAGCGCAAAATTTAATGCTCGCTTTGGCTGAATCCTGTACAGGCGGCATGGCGGCTGAAGCGGTAACCAGCGTGGCTGGTAGCTCCACATGGTTTGAACGCGGATTTGTAACTTACAGCAACGTATCAAAAACAGAAATGTTGGGCGTTTCTACTGAAACGATAACAACATTTGGCGCGGTGAGCGAAGAAACCGCTCGCGAAATGGCGCTTGGCGCACTCAAGCACTCGCATGCCGATGTCGCCATCAGTATTACAGGAATCGCTGGCCCAGATGGCGGCACGCCAGAAAAACCTGTGGGCACGGTGTGTTTTGCCTGGGCAAGAAAAAACCATCCCATCTCCAGCACTACAAACAAAATAAGCGGTGACCGCCGAGAGATACGTCATCAATCAACAGCCACCGCTTTGGGGGGACTTTTAAAACTCTTAGTTAACTAATCGTCGTCATGGTCATGATGGCGCCAGTGACGCTCACCATGGTCATCATCGTGCCCTCGGCCTCCCCAACCACGATGACCGCCATTCCAGTAGCCAAATGAGGCCTGTGGCGCATAATAAACTGGTGGCGCTGGTTGGTAATAATAAGTCCTAGGTGCACCATAGTAATATACGGGCGGATTTGGGTAATAAGTCACCGCAGGTGGCTGATATGGCTGGTAGTAATATGGCGTACCAATATTCAATCCAAAGCTAAATGAATCGTGTGCTTGTGCATTTGAAATGCTAGCCACTCCAATGGCCAGTGTTGCAAAAACTAACCGTAAAATTTTCATACTCTCCTCCTATCAAAAAACACATCGTAGGTAATCATTCAACGTCTGTTTAGACAATCGGTTTACGGTATTTACTCATGATAATCATTAAAATATAAGCCTTGTATCGCTTACCTTAAACCTCAATTTATGGAATAATTACACGCTTGAATTAAGCACCTAAAACTAAAGGCAAAAACACATGGATGACAATAAAAGCAAGGCGCTAGCTGCCGCATTAGCTCAGATTGAAAAGCAATTTGGCAAAGGCTCTATTATGAAAATGGGTGATGCCGCAATTGGTGAAGACATCCAAGCTGTTTCAACGGGCTCTCTTGGTTTAGATATTGCGCTTGGCATCGGCGGCTTGCCGCGCGGCCGTGTGATTGAAATATATGGTCCTGAATCATCAGGTAAAACCACGCTCACCTTATCTGTAATTGCAGAAATGCAAAAAGCAGGTGGAGTTGCCGCATTTATCGATGCAGAACATGCACTAGATCCACAATATGCAGCAAAATTAGGCGTTAACGTGCCTGAGTTACTAATCAGTCAGCCAGACACAGGTGAACAAGCACTTGAAATTGTGGATATGCTAGTACGCTCAGGCTCTGTCGATATTGTGGTGGTGGACTCGGTAGCTGCTTTAACCCCTAGAGCTGAAATTGAAGGCGAAATGGGTGACTCACACATGGGCTTGCAAGCGCGTTTAATGAGCCAAGCCTTACGTAAACTCACAGGCAATATTAAGCGTACTAATACCATGGTGATTTTTATTAACCAAATCCGCATGAAAATTGGTGTGATGTTTGGCAATCCAGAAACTACTACAGGTGGTAACGCTCTAAAATTCTACGCTTCTGTGCGCCTAGATATTCGTCGTACTGGCGCGATTAAAAAGGGTGACGAAGTGATTGGCTCTGAAACACGCGTAAAAGTCATTAAAAACAAAGTTGCGCCGCCTTTCAAACAAGCTGAATTTGATATTTTGTATGGTGAAGGTATTTCGCGTGAAGGTGAAATTATCGAGCTAGGTGCTAACCTTAAGTTGGTTGAAAAAGCGGGCGCTTGGTATAGCTACAATGGCGAAAAAATAGGCCAAGGCAAAGACAATGCACGTGAGTATTTGAAAGAAAATCCAAAAATTGCCAACGAAATTGACGCAAAAATCCGCGCAAACGGCAAAGTTCTCGCCGAGGTAATGACTGCGCCAAGAGGTGAAGACGAATAAAAAGCTTTCAGCCAAAAACACTGCGTCAGCGCGCATTAGAGTATTTAGGCAAGCGCGAATATTCCTACCATGAGCTAGGTCAAAAACTTAAATCATATGCAGAAGAAACCGACGATATTGCTGCGCTGCTAGAAGATTTTAAAACGCGTGGCTGGCTTTCTGATAAGCGCTTCACAGACCAGCTTGTACATGCGCGCGCAAGCAAATTTGGTAGTGCAAAAGTGGCTAATGAGTTGCGCGAGAAAGGCATTGCGGAAGATTTGGTGCGCAATGCGGTTGAAAAAGTAAAGGAAAATGAGCTGGAAAATGCGCTTGAAGTTTGGCGTAAAAAATTCAAAAAACCTGCCAGCAATCGCGACGAATGGGCAAGGCAGGCAAGATTTTTACAAAGTCGTGGATTTGGCTTTGATATCATTAAAAAAGTGTTAAATACTAAAGTAGAAGATGACGATTAGCTTAAGTGAAAACCCCTCAAGCAACGAGATCCGCAAAGCGTTTCTCGATTTTTTTGCGTCTAAGGGCCACGAAATTGTTGCTTCTAGCTCATTAGTCCCACATGGCGACCCTACACTGCTATTTACCAATGCAGGGATGAATCAATTTAAAGATGTGTTTTTAGGCTTTGACAAACGCCCATATAGTCGCGCGACAACTAGCCAAAAATGCGTGCGTGCTGGCGGCAAACATAATGACTTAGAAAACGTCGGCTATACCGCACGTCATCACACATTTTTTGAGATGTTAGGTAACTTCAGTTTTGGTGACTACTTCAAAGAAGATGCCATCAGCTATGCGTGGGAGTTACTAACTGATGTATTTAAGTTGCCAAAGGATAAGCTCACGGTAACCGTATATGCAGACGATGCCGAAGCTTACGATATCTGGAATAAAAAAATTGGTGTACCTGCTGAAAGGATCATTCGCATTGGCGACAACAAAGGTGCACGTTATGCCTCAGATAACTTCTGGATGATGGGCGACACTGGACCTTGCGGTCCTTGTACCGAGATATTCTATGACCATGGTGAGCATATCCCTGGCGGTCCACCAGGCAGCCCAAATGAAGATGGTGATCGCTTTATTGAAATTTGGAACAACGTATTCATGCAGTTTAACCGCGATGAAGCCGGTGTAATGCATAAATTACCAAAACCAAGTGTAGACACTGGTATGGGCTTGGAGCGCATTTCCGCAGTACTTCAACATGTGCATGCAAATTACGAAATTGATATTTTCACTACCTTAATCGCCGCCGCCGCACGCGAAACAAATACGGCAGATTTAAGTAGCCCAAGCTTAAAAGTGTTAGCTGACCATATTCGCGCATGTTCATTCTTGATTGCTGATGGGGTAATTCCTGGCAATGAAGGTCGCGGCTATGTATTACGCCGCATTATTCGCCGCGCCATTCGACATGGTTACAAATTAGGAGCACGAAAAGCTTTCTTTCACAATATGGTGGCTGATCTTGCAGGTGAGATGGGTGGCGCATACCCTGAACTAATTACAGAGCAAACTCGCATCACCAACACACTCAAACTGGAAGAAGATCGTTTCTTTGAAACTATTGAAAATGGCATGGTAATTTTGGAAACGGAGCTTGCGAACAAACCTGTTGTATTTAATGGGGATTTAGCATTCAAGCTGCATGACACATTTGGCTTTCCACTCGATTTAACCGCTGATATATGCCGTGAGCGCAATGTAACTGTGGATACCGCTGGCTTTAATGCCGCAATGGCGCGCCAAAAAGACCAAGCACGTGCCGCAGGCAAATTCAAAATGGCGGCAAACCTTGAATACAACGGTGCTAGCACAGACTTTAAAGGGTACGACACTTTAGAAACAACCGCCAAAGTACTTGCACTTTATAAAGACAGTTCGCCTATTAATACGCTAAACGAAGGCGAGCAAGGCGTTGTTGTATTGGATACAACCCCATTCTACGCCGAGTCTGGTGGTCAAATTGGTGACAATGGTGTGCTTAAGAGTGAAAATGGCATTTTTGAAGTGGATGATACACAAAAAATTCAAGCCACTGTTTTTGGACATCATGGCGTATTGAAAACTGGGACACTATCCGTTGGAGATGCAGTAAAAGCCAATGTCGATATGATTTCACGTGCTGCTAGCATGCGCAATCACTCTGCCACCCACTTGATGCACAAGGCTTTAAGAGAAGTATTAGGAACACATGTGGAACAAAAAGGCAGTCTAGTCGATACTGAAAAAACCCGTTTTGACTTTGTTCATAATGCTCCGATGACAGATGATGAAATCACTAAAGTAGAAGCAATTGTAAATGCGGAAATTTTAAATAATGCGGTTACTCAAGCTAGGCTAATGGGAATTGAAGAAGCCAAAACAACCGGTGCCATGATGCTATTTGGTGAGAAATATGGCGATATCGTGCGTGTGCTTGATATCGGTAGCACAACAGAACTTTGCGGTGGCACGCATGTGAGCCGAACTGGCGATATTGGCCTATTTAAAATATATGCTGAAAGTGGCGTGGCAGCAGGTGTTCGCCGAGTTGAAGCTACTACTGGAAATGGCGCATTAAAATTGATTAATGGGCAACAAGCATTAATCTCACAATTATCTCAAGAATTAAAAGCACCAAGTGGCGAACTAGTTAACAAGATCTCTCAATTGTCTGAGCATGCAAAACTACTTGAAAAAGAATTGGCGCGATTAAAATCCAAACTTGCAAGCGGCCAAGGCGATGATTTAGTGATTAAAGCTATTGATATTGGCGGTGTAAAAGTACTTGCAGCGACGCTTGAGGGGGCAGATGCGAATGCGCTTCGCGAGACCATGGACAAACTAAAAGATAAACTTAAATCCGCTGCGATAGTCTTAGCAAGCACTAATGATGGCAAGGTAAGTTTAGCCGCAGGTGTTACACCAGATTTAATCAGCAAAATTAAAGCTGGCGATTTGGTCAATCATGTCGCATCACAAGTGGGCGGTAAGGGTGGAGGCAAGCCCGATATGGCGATGGCGGGCGGCACTGATGCGAGCCAATTGCCAAAAGCACTAGCTAGCGTAAATGACTGGATTAAGAGCAAACTTTAAAATTAAGGTTATTAAAAAGACAAAATGGCATTGATAGTACAAAAATACGGTGGGACATCAGTTGCGAATCCCGAAAGAATTCGGAATGTGGCAAGACGCGTAGCACGTTATAAGGCTATGGGTCATCAGATAGTCGTGGTCGTTTCCGCCATGTCAGGCGAAACTAATAAACTCATCGCGCTCGCAAAAGATCTTATGTCCGAACCTGATCCGCGCGAGTTAGACGTGATTGTGTCAACTGGCGAGCAGGTGACCATAGGACTGACAACTTTGGCGCTTTTAGAACTTGGCATTAAGGCCAAAAGTTACACTGGTGGGCAGGTGAAGATTTTAACCGATAACGCACATGGCAAAGCGCGCATTCTAGACATTGATGAGCACAACCTTAAGCAAGATTTAAATGATGGCTACGTGGTGGTGGTTGCTGGCTTTCAAGGTGCTGACGAGCACGGCAACATCACCACACTTGGTCGTGGTGGATCAGACACCACAGGCGTCGCCCTTGCTGCCGCTTTGAAGGCAGAAGAATGTCAAATTTATACCGACGTGGATGGCGTATACACAACCGACCCACGCGTGGTGCCGGAAGCACGACGATTAGACAAAATCACTTTTGAAGAAATGCTGGAACTCGCCTCACAGGGCAGCAAAGTATTGCAAATACGCTCAGTTGAATTTGCTGGTAAATATAAAGTTAAATTACGTGTGCTTTCCAGTTTTGAAGATGAAGGTGACGGCACATTGATTACATTCGAAGAAGACAAGGATGATAGTATGGAAGAACCCATTATTTCTGGCATCGCGTTTAATCGCGACGAGGCCAAAATCACAGTACTCGGTGTGGCAGATAAGCCAGGTATTGCCTACCAAATTTTAGGGCCAATCGCCGATGCGAACATTGATGTAGACATGATTATTCAAAATCAAGGCGCAGACGGTTCCACTGATTTCACGTTTACTGTGCATAAAAATGAAATGAGCAAAGCCTTAGGTATTTTGCACGATAAAGTTCAAGGGCATATTCAAGCAAGAGAAATTAGCGGCAATGATAAAATTGCCAAAGTATCTGTCGTAGGTGTCGGTATGCGCTCGCACGTGGGCATCGCCAGCCAAATGTTTCGCACATTGTCCGAAGAAGGAATTAACATTCAGATGATTTCCACCAGCGAAATTAAAATTGCGGTGGTGATTGATGAGAAGTACATGGAGCTTGCTGTGCGCGTGTTGCACAAAGCTTTTGAGCTAGAGGCCGCATAACCCAGCTTTTAATTCATTGTACTGATTGATTTTTAAAGGGGTTTCGCGTAGTATCGCGCCCTTGAAAGCAAGTAAAAAACGGAGAGCTGGCCGAGTGGTCGAAGGCACTTCCCTGCTAAGGAAGCATACGGGCTTAAATCTGTATCGAGGGTTCGAATCCCTCGCTCTCCGCCAACCAGTCTTTAAATTCTCACTCTAATTTACATATTTCAAAGGAATGGCGCACAGCGCGGCCCTGGTGGGTACTCTGTCATTCTCTGTTTCGACATATTCTCTTATTCCAGAGAAATTACTCAATATTTTGGCTTTATTCTCAGTACAAAATAAAAGTAGTCAAACATTGTGAGCTTTATGGCTCATGGGAAGTAAATACGCCTGATTTCGAGTCAGGCGTATTGTTATGACTGCTTGGTGACTTGTTACTTTAATCAAAGCCTAATAGTTTTAGTTGATCTTTCCAATCAATCGGTAGAGGTAAATGCTTGACGAGCTTGTCGACTGTAAGCGTTTCAGGAGCTTTACCAGTCATGATCGATTTCACAATGTCTGGTGATAAGAACG
>JBJXDT010000004.1:0-40686 GCA_046153505.1 Methylophilaceae bacterium
GAATATATTTGGTATTACAATCACGAAAGGATTAAGACAAAATTAAAAGGACTGAGCCCTGTTGAGTACAGAAATCAGTCCTTAAGTTTAACCCCAAATTAATGTCCAACATTTGGGGGTCAGTTCAATGTGTCCGGTTTTTATACTGCAAGCAACTTTAAGCAATTTGAGTTAGCAGTTCCTCTGCACGTTTACGTTGACTGCTGCCGCCTTCTTTGATGATTTCTTCCAGTAGTTCTTTAGCACCTTCTTTGTCATCCATTTCGATATAAGCAGCAACTAATTCCAGCTTGGTTTCAACTTCCGCAGGTTCTTCAGAAGCCAACTCTGAAGTCGATTCTTTTGCGACTTCAGCAGCATCCCCTAAATCAAGCGAAATACCAGCTAAATCTAGTGGTTTAGCCTCATCTGTAGAGATGGTTGTAATATCAAAGCCAAAATTTTCGTTTGTTGGAGTATCAGATAAGTCGAGCGACACGGCATTTTGCGTTTCTAGAACAGATAATTCATCACCTTTTTCAGCGAAATCACTATCAAAACTCATCTCTTCACCTGTTTCGAATTTCGGGAAATCTAAATTTGGCATAGTGTTGCTAAAACCAGCATTCATTGCCACTTCAGGTTCAGCTTTTGTAGAATTCAATTCCCCCATACTAAAGTCTAAGCCAGTATCTACCTTCTCAGACGCCATCATAGGCGCATCTTTAAATATCGGTGATTCTTGTTCTTCTGCCATTTCATCGCCAGTAAAAGCATCACCAAAATCACCTGATTCACCCATGCCTGAATCCATTTGCACCTCGCCCATTTCGCTCATCTCTGAAGTAAGCGAATTAGGCACTGTATCTCCGCCAAAAGACATGTCTAAATCTTTTTCACCCGCCAAAGGAGAGTCGGCAAAATCAGATGCGTCTAATTTACTTTTTTCGTCACCCATGTTTGCTGCAACAACACCAGTTAGACTAGACTTTACTTGGTAAAGAGGGTTGCCTGGCTCAAGTTTACTTCCAATTTCAGCCACTTTCGCCCATGTTGGATCGTCTGCACCTAACGTTGTGTATAGCTCACCTGAAACAGTCTCAAAAGCTGACATATTTTTGCTTGCGGCATACATCTCGAGCAATTTAAGATGTAATTCATAACGTTTTGGCTCTTTTGTAATGGCATCTTTTAGAATTTCTTCCGCTTGCGCATCGCGTCCATACGCCATGTAAACTTCCGCTTCAGCAATCGGGTCAACATCATTGGTATCAATCATGCCGCCACTTGCGCTTTGTGAAAAGTCAGTCAAAAATGACGTATCTCCAGTGTCTACGTTAGAGCTTGAGGTATTTCCGAATACAGTGTTAGCTTTTAAACCTCCAGAGGTCATAATCCCTTGTTCAAAATCTGCCAAATTCTTCTTGCGTTTGTTACGCAAGAACAACCAACCGCCGCCCAATAGAGCCAATAGACCACCAGCGCCGCCTAAAATCATCGGATCTGTACCGTCTAACAAGCCCGACATAAAGCCTGGCTCCTCAACTGGGACTGGAGCCACAGGTTTCACTTCTGGTTTCGCTGGCTCACTCGGCGCAACAGTTGTTTCAGCAGGTTTTGCTTCAACTGGTTTTACTTCGGCAGATTTAGTTTCTGCAGGTTTAGCTACTTCAACAGGTGGTGGTGATGGTTTAGCTGCTTCAGCTTCTGCTTGCTTTTGCGCGTCTGACATCGCATTGCTCTTCATTGCGATAAGTTTTTGCATATCTGCAATTTGTTTTTCTAACGCAGCAGTTCTGTCTTGAGCCTCTTTTAAACTCTTCTCACGTGCAACAGCTTCTTCCTGAAGCGCCGTTATTTTCGTCTGAAGCGCTTTCGTTTCATTCGCATCGATTTTATTATCGCCAGCTGAGAGTTTTACGACATCTTTTGGTCCAACATTAGCTGGCATCGATTTATCTTCTGCAGCGGTTTTAATTTTACCGCCAGACGACTGTGAAGATGCTTCGCTATCTGCGACAGGTTTTGAATCGGCAACCATGCCGCCTAGTTTGTTACGGTAAGCATTCCAATCTGCGGTTTGTACCTTGATTTCTTTTTTAGCATCTTTACTTGTGATTGCATTTAGCTCATCAGCAGTTGGCTGACGTATGATTTTGCCCACATTTAAGCGGTTCATATTTGCCCCGCTAAATGCATCTTGATTCGCTTGATACAAACCTACCAGCATTTGATCTAAACTAACGCCTTCTGGTTTCATGTCTCGCGCTATCTTGGCTAAGGTGTCACCTTTTTGCGTGACATACTCTTGCCCTGTGGTATCTGCACTAGATGAACTCGCTTCTGTTTCAGTTGCAGGCGCTGCTTTAGCACGATGTTTGCGTGTCTTTTTAACCGCTCCAACGGGCGCATCAGGGGCAGCAGTGCTATCTACTGTCACTGCCTTAGTAGATTTAACTACAGGCGCTTGTGCAGTAGAAATTGGCTGAGCGCTACTATCAGCTTCGCCAGTATAACCAGGCGGATCAAGTAAAACCGTGTATTCGCGTAGAAGACGACCAGAGTTCCAGTCCACTTGCAACAACATATCCAAGAAAGGCTCACTAATTGGCTGGTCGGAATTAAGTTTTAGGATTGGTGCGCCGCTGGAATTTTTCGCAACAGCCACTTTAATACTGTTATGCGAAGCTGGTCGCTCTATGCCTTGCGCTGTATACGCCTCTTCCGAAGCAATGGCAGCTGTAATGGAAGACAACTCATCAGGCGTGATGGAAATCAGCTCAATGTCTGCCCTAAGCGGCTCACCGATACCTGACTGCACGTTTAATTTGCCCAAGCCGGCAGCAATCACCGAAATTGGCAACAATGCCATGCACAATGCAACTGAGATTTTCTTTAATTTTGAGCTATGCACTATTCCACCCTTAATTTACTAAATATTGCAATAATAAAAATAACATCAATTAGTTAGAGTTGCAAGCTCATAATGCACATTATATTCAACAGCTATGTGATTGTTAGTGAATACTGTTGGATTTTTTCAAAAAATTGGGTGTTTAGCTTAAAGTTTTTGTCATTATCTATCTAGTTTAACGAAACCAACAAGCGCAGCATGCGGCGTAAAGGCTCAGCTGCGCCCCATAACAGCTGATCTCCAACTGTAAATGCAGACAAATATTCATCGCCCATATTTAATTTACGCAAACGACCCACTGGCGTGATGAGCTTACCCGTCACTGCGGCAGGCGTAAGGTCGCGCATGCTTATCTCTCGCTCATTTGGAATAACTTTCGCCCAAGCGTTGGCTTCGGCCAGCATTTGACTGATTTCATCTAAAGGTATGTTTCTTTTAAGCTTGATAGTCATCGCTTGAGAGTGACAACGCATCGCGCCAATGCGCACGCACAAGCCATCCACAGGAATTGGATTGCGCTCGCGACCCAAGATTTTATTGGTCTCCGCGCCACCTTTCCACTCCTCTTTGCTTTGGCCGTTGCCTAAATCACTGTCAATCCAAGGAATTAAACTACCCGCTAGCGGCACACCAAAATTGGCTTTTGGAAAATTGTCATCGCGCAATATCCCCGCCACTTCCCGGTCAATATCCAAAATTGCTGAAGCTGGATCTTGCAAGAATGCACTCGCCACGCGGTGCGCTTCGCCCATTTGATTTAGCAACTCGCGCATATTCTGAGCACCAGCACCAGACGCGGCTTGATAGGTCATAGAGGTTACCCACTCAACCAAATCCGCTTTAAATAGCCCATTTAAAGCCATCAACATCAGTGAAACTGTACAATTCCCCCCGATCCAGTTTTTGCCGCCTTTGGCAAGCGCATCTTCAATCACATGCATATTCACTGGATCAAGTATGATTACAGAGTCTTGCTTCATTCTAAGTGTTGAAGCAGCGTCAATCCAATGTCCAGTCCAGCTAGCATTGCGTAATTTTGGAAACACTGCGCTCGTATATTCTCCTCCTTGACAAGAAACTATCACGTTCATTTTTGCCAATTCTGCGATATTATTTGCGTCTTTTAAGACAGGAGAATCCTTGCCAATGCTAGGCGCGGCGCCACCTGCTTGCGAAGTCGTAAAAAATTGCGGCTCAATATTCGCAAAATCATTTTCTTCCAGCATACGCTGCATAAGCACACTGCCCACCATCCCACGCCAACCTACAAATCCAACTCTTAACATATCAATTAATCTCTAAAGTTTCCAAATTTCAACGGGAAATCCGTTACATTTTTCTTCACAAAAGCAATCGCATCTTGCAAAATATCGCGCTTAGCACCATTCACCCGCACCGTGTCGCCTTGAATGCTCGCTTGCACTTTCATACCAGAATCTTTAATCAACTTGGTAATGCGCTTTGCTAGCTCCGCATCAATACCCGCGCGGATTTTCAACTCTTGCTTTACTTTATTGCCACCAACTTTTTGCACATCTTTATGCTCTAAGCGCTTGGAGGAATCGGGCTCTTTTTTCTCCATGCCTGGCAGCAAAATATCCAAAATCTGACCCAGTTGAAAATCATTATCGCCAAACAAAGTGATTAAGCTGTCTTTCTCATTCAACTCCACTTTGGCGGAAGTGCCTTTAAAATCATAGCGATTTGTAATTTGCTTACCAGCCGTATCAATCGCATTTTTTAATGCGACCATATCGACTTCAGACGAAATATCAAAAGATGGCATACCAAACCCCTTCAAAAAGTCTTGATTTAACTCTCAAGCATATAAACGCCTCTGCAAGCCAATATCCATGAGGCTTCCAGCGCTACGCTCTGAATATATTACTCAAAATGACAAACGTAATCCAACATTTCAGTCACTTCAATATCAAAGCTGGAGTTACCAGGCACGGTAAATTTATCACCTGCGCCATACGTTTTCCAATTATCTTCGCCTTTTAAACGCACTTTGCAACCACCTAAATTAATTTCCATTAACTCGGGGGCTTCGGTATTAAAGGTTAAACTACTCGGAAAAATCACGCCTATTGTTGAACGAGTGCCATTTGGTAACAACACGGTATGGCTAACGCACTTGCCATCAAAGTAGACATTTGCTTTTTTCTTTACACTTACATTGTCAAACTGAGCCATTTTAAAATTCCCTTTTATATTTAGAGTTGATTATCGCAGATATTGGTCTGCGGGCATAAAAGTGAGTTCGCAGGATGAAGTGCAAGACGCACAGCACACAGAAACCGGAATGTACATTAAAGCACATGAGGATTTCGAGTACTGCGCAACACAGCAATTCACCTACGTAGCACTTTTACATGTTGGCAACGATTTGGTCGCCCATTTCTGAGCATGATACACGTTTCATGCCTGCTTCATAAATATCGCCTGTACGGTAACCTGCTGCTAATACTTTCTTAATCGCGTTTTCAATGCGCACCGCAGCTACTTCATTTTCAAAAGTGTAGCGCAACATCATGGCTACAGAGAGGATGGTGGCAATTGGATTAGCTAAGTTTTTACCTGCGATATCAGGTGCAGAGCCGTGTGAAGGCTCGTACAGACCCTTTTTGGTTTCATTAAGTGAAGCAGAAGCCAACATACCGATGGAGCCCGTCAGCATCGAAGCCTCGTCAGACAAGATGTCGCCAAAGATATTGCCCGTCACCATCACATCAAATTGTTTTGGGTTGCGGATAAGTTGCATCGCCGCGTTATCCACGTACATATGGCTTAATTCGACTTCTGGGTATTCTTTGGCCACATCAATCACGATTTCTTTCCAAAACTCAGTGGTTTCAAGCACATTCGCTTTGTCCACAGAACACAGTTTTTTTCCACGCTTCATGGCAATATCAAACGCCACATGCGCAATACGGCGCACTTCAGATTCTTTATAAATCATGGTGTTAAAGCCTTCTCGCTCGCCTTCGTCATTCACGCGCATACCACGTGGTTGTCCAAAATATACGTCACCTGTGAGTTCGCGCACAATCATAATATCCAAACCTGCGACCACTTCTGGTTTGAGTGTAGACGCATTAGCCAATTCTGGGTAGAGCACAGCTGGGCGCAAGTTTGCAAACAAGCCTAAGTCTTTACGAATTCCTAACAAACCGCGCTCTGGACGCAATGGGCGGTCTAAGTTGTCATATTGAGGACCACCAACTGCGCCTAGCAATACCGCATCTGCTGCACGACAGATTTTTTGTGTAAACTCAGGATATGGATGGCCGTATTGGTCATACGCTTGGCCGCCCAAAGGCGCCTCAGTAAAGGTCATATCCATACCTTCGTTTTTAAGCACATCTAACAGGCGCAATGCTTGTTTGATTATTTCTGGGCCGATGCCATCACCGGGAAGTACTGCAATATTCATTGTCATTTCAAATTCCTATTAATTAAGCAAACAACCACGGTTGCGCAGTTTTATGTTTTTGCTCGAAAGTTTTAATTTTTTCTGCATGTAAAAGCGTCAAACCGATTTCGTCCAAACCATTCAACAAGTTGTGTTTTGAAGTTGGGTGAATGTCAAAAGTGAATGTTTCGCCAGAAGGCAAGGTCACAGTTTGTGAGGGTAGATCAACGTTTAAGGTATAACCTTCTGTCGCTTCACACTCTTTAAATAACTTATCGACGATGGCGTAACTCGCGACAATCGGCAGCATGCCGTTTTTGTAGCAATTATTAAAGAAAATATCAGCATAGCTAGGCGCAATAATAACGCGGAACCCGTAATCTTCAATCGCCCAAGGCGCGTGTTCACGGCTTGAGCCACAGCCAAAGTTCTCACGCGCAAGCATGATTTGTGCGCCTTTGTAACGTGGCTGATTTAGCACAAAATCTTTGTTTAATGGGCGGTTGGTACAATCCATGCCTGGTTCGCCATGGTCTTTATAGCGCCACTCATCAAACAAATAAGGACCAAAGCCAGAACGTTTAATACTCTTTAAAAACTGCTTTGGGATAATCGCGTCAGTATCAATGTTGGCGCGGTCTATCGGGCAAGCTAAGCCTTTTAATTGGGTAAATGCTTTCATTTTTCTATTCCTTTTCGCTTAAACTAAACGCTACGCACATCAACAAAATGGCCTGCAATTGCAGCGGCAACTGCCATCGCTGGGCTGACTAAGTGAGTGCGTCCGCCTTGACCTTGGCGACCTTCAAAGTTACGGTTTGAGGTGGAAGCACAACGTTCACCGGGGCTGAGTCTATCTGCGTTCATCGCTAAACACATACTGCAACCTGGTTCGCGCCATTCAAAACCCGCTTCAATAAAAATTTTGTCCAAGCCCTCTTCTTCAGCCATGCGTTTTACTTGGCCAGAGCCTGGCACTACCATCGCCAACTGTATTGAACTGGCCACTTTTTTACCTTTTGCTACCACCGCTGCGGCACGTAAGTCCTCAATACGGCTATTGGTGCATGAGCCAATAAAGATTTTATCGAGTTTAATCTCTTCAATTGGCGTGTTGGCAGTTAAACCCATGTATTTCAAAGCATTTTCAATACTGGTACGTTTGGTCGCGTCTTTTTCTTGCGTTGGATCTGGCACCAATCCGTTAATTGGCAATACTTGCTCTGGTGATGTCCCCCAAGTCACTTGCGGGGCAATATCAGCACCTTTTAACTCAACTACACGATCAAATATTGCATCGGCATCACTCGCTAGCGTATTCCAATAAGCCACCGCCTTATCCCAATCAGCTGGTTTTGGCGCGTATTGACGACCCTTTAAGTATTCAGCTGTTTTCGCATCTGGCGCGATAATGCCAGCGCGTGCGCCCGCTTCAATTGCCATATTGCAAATAGTCATGCGGCCTTCCATGCTTAATGCACGAATCACATCACCGCCAAACTCAATCGCGAAGCCGTTACCGCCCGCTGTGCCGATTTTACCAATCACGGCCAAAGCTACGTCTTTTGCGGTCACGCCCACACCCAATTCACCATCTACACGCACCAACATGCGTTTAGATTTTTTGGCGATTAAGGTTTGTGTCGCTAACACGTGTTCAACTTCTGATGTGCCAATACCATGCGCCAAAGCACCAAACGCGCCATGAGTAGAAGTATGGCTATCGCCACACACCACGGTCATTCCCGGTAAAGTGGTGCCATTCTCAGGCCCAATGACATGAATAATGCCTTGATTCGCGTGCTTAAATGGAAAGTAAACCAATGCGCCAGTTTCTTTGATATTGCTATCGAGCGTTTCCACTTGCAAGCGTGAAATTGGGTCTTCAATCCCTTTAGCCCAATCTTTGGTTGGCGTGTTATGGTCAGGGTTAGCTACAATCGTGTCAGCACGCCATGGTTTACGATTTGCCAAACGCAAACCTTCAAACGCTTGCGGGCTGGTTACTTCATGCACCAAATGTCTGTCAATATAAATTAAACAAGTACCGTCTGCATCTTCATGCACAACGTGCGAATCCCATAATTTATCGTAAAGCGTTTTTCCCGCCATGTTTGCTGCTCCTAAAATAGGTGATTTTTACAAAACAGACGAACGATACGCTTTTATTAATACCCTGACAAGAATATCATTTATACTAGTATTAAGACTAACAGGATAAGTTAAGCATGGACACACGACGCAAAGAGTTGGCCGAATTTCTACAAGCCATTCGCCAACGAGGTACGCCTGAGGAATTTGGCTTTCCTGCAGGGGTGCGCAGGCGCACACAAGGCCTAAGGCGAGAAGAAGTCGCACAACTTACAGGCATCAGCGCTACATGGTACACGTGGATAGAACAAGGCCGTGAAGTCAACGTATCGGCAGATGCGCTTGATAGACTAGCTATCGCGCTCAAGCTATCGCGCTCGGAACGTACCTATTTATTCGATATGGCCGACCGCCGCGACCCGTTAGCCAACAAATCTGAAACCGACACCGCGCCAGAAACTTTGATTAACATGTTGCAAAGTATTCACTTGCCCGCCTATATCATGGGGCGAACTTGGAATTTACTCGCATGGAATAAGCCTGCAAGCGACTTGTTTACAGGCTGGCTAAATCATATCAAGCCGGAAGAACCGCACCCTAACCTGCTCCGACTTGTGTTTCTCAACCCCAACGCTAAGCAATTCGTCGTGAACTGGGAAATGCGTGCACGGCGCTTGGTCGCAGAGTTCCGCGCCGATAGCCGTAGCCGCTTGAAAGAGCCTGAATTAAAACGACTTGTAAGTGAACTCTCGCAAGCAAGTGCAGAATTTGAACACTTTTGGAAGCAACATGATGTACTAGAACGGCAAGGCGGGCTTCGCGAATTCAACCATCCGGAACAAGGGTTAATCAGCTACCAACAAGTCACTTTAAGGCCAGTAGAGCAAGAGCAGTTGAAACTGGTGTTGCTGCAGCCTGCATAGGCTAATACACTTGCCACAAGATAGTATTGTGACCAAGAATATTTGACTCATTATCCAGACTAGTTGAAATTTGAGTGTGTTTGGTCAAATACCAAACACCTAATTCATCATTAAAGATATCATCGTCCGTGTTGTATTTGCCACTGGTTACTAAAAATAATGCAATATTTTTGATTGCTTTGGCAGTATTTTCATTTTCAGTTAAATACTTTGGTGCACCATATTTTTCTTTTAAGTGCGAAATCACACTTTTATGTTCCCAAAGCGGGAAATCAATTTTTCCAGCATTTAGCTTGCCATTTTTAAACCAGAACACCACTGTAAGTGCAGAAAAATTATCCCATGTTTTCAATTCGTCTGCGCAAAAATAGTCCCCAAAATATGGTACTGAACTATCGTTACCGCAATACCAGTTAATTGGGTAGCGCTTTTTAATATCAGCTTCAGTGGTGTTGGCATCAAGATCGTTAAAATCTAATACTAAATGACTATGAGATAAGAAATGCTTGCGATATGTATAGCCGAAATCAGAATCCCAAACGAATAGAAAAAGGCAAATAAATATCGTATATGCAAGAATACGCAGCAGTAAATAAGTACGACTTGTCATTATTTATCAAGCAGCGCTCTGTTCTATATCCCGCATTAGTTTATATTCAATCGCATCGCGCATGGCATGCCAAGAGGCATCAATAATATCGGTAGAAACGCCAACTGTCGTCCAACTTTCACGATGGTCTGCCGATTCAATTAGCACGCGCACCTTGGCTGCGGTCGCTTTATCAGAATCCAACACGCGAACTTTATAATCTATCAATTTAACGTCTTTAATTGCAGGGTAAAAGCGCTCTAACGCTTGGCGCACAGCTTTATCTAAAGCATTTACTGGGCCATCACCTTTAGCTGTTGCGGTTTCTTCATCTACACCCACAGCAACACTAATTGTAGCCGCTGAGCTGGCGCCATCTTGCGATGATTCATACACGCCAATTCGGTATTCTTTAAGAATAAAAAATGGCTGCAACTTGCCCAATAGACGGCGCACCAATAAATCAAATGAGCTTTCAGCACTTTCAAACTGATAACCTTCGTGCTCTAAGGCTTTTAGATGTTCTAAGATACGCACCGTCTCGGCAGAATCTTTGTTTAATAGCGGATCAACCGCATTAATTTTGGCAAGTAGCGCCGCACGTCCCGCAACTTCTGAAACCAAAATATGCCGCATATTGCCCACTTGCTCGGGGTTAATATGCTCGTAGGATATTGGGTTTTTGCTAACCGCATCAATATGCATGCCGCCCTTGTGTGAAAAAGCATCTTTGCCCACATATGGCGCCTTATCGTTAAAGGCCATATTGGCAACCTCGTTAATAAAACGTGCCGCAGAGGTCAGTTCAGTTATGTTCTTTTGAGGGATGCAACTCAAGCCCATCTTTAGTTGTAAATTTGGAATAATCGAACACAGATTTGCGTTGCCACAACGCTCACCAATGCCGTTGATAGTGCCTTGCACCTGCACTGCGCCCGCCTGCACTGCAGCAATAGAGTTTGCAACTGCCATTTCACAATCGTTATGGCAATGAATCCCAATTTGCACATGGTTAAAACGCTTCACAACTGCCTGCGTGATTTCAAGCACCTCGTTCGGAAACGTTCCGCCATTTGTATCACACAAGCAAAGTACGCTTGCGCCAGCATCCACTGCAGATTGCAGCGTTTTTATCGCGTAGTCTGAATTGGCTTTATAGCCGTCAAAAAAATGCTCAGCATCAAAAACAACTTCTTTGTTTTGGCTGACCAATAAGGCGATTGTGTTGCCTATCATGCGCAAATTTTCGTCTAGTGTAGTGCGTAAAATATCGGTAACTTGATAATCCCAACTCTTACCAAAAATCGCCACAGAAGCCGTATTGGCGCGAAGTAACGACTGCACATTATTGTCTTTGGATGCATCGCTACCAACTTTGCAAGTACTTCCAAATGCAATAATTCTGGCGTGCTCTAGCTTTAATGCTGCAACCCGTTCAAAAAATTCCAAATCTTTGGGGTTAGAGCCAGGATTGCCAGCTTCAATATAGCCAACACCCAACTCATCCAATCGCTCTACGATTTTGAGTTTATCCTCAACGGTAAACGAAACGCCTTGCGCTTGCGCACCATCGCGCAGCGTAGAATCATAAACAACCACTTGATTCATAGCTTTTTTATTTCTTTTTATGTTTTAAGTTTGCGGCAATACGCATTCTTAATGCATTCAGCTTAATAAAGCCACCAGCGTCTTTTTGGTCGTAAGCACCTTTGTCATCTTCGAACGTTGCAATGCTAGTATCAAACAGTGAATCTGTTTTGCTATCACGGCCAGCAACAATCACATTGCCTTTGTAAAGCTTGAGCCTTACCGCGCCATTAACCGACTTCTGCGTGTGGTCAATCAAAGTCTGCAAGGCGATACGTTCCGGACTCCACCAATAACCGTTGTATATCATACTGGCGTAGCGTGGCATTAAATCGTCTTTTAAGTGCGCCACTTCACGGTCTAAGGTAATGCTTTCAATCGCACGGTGCGCTCTAAGCATAATGGTACCACCCGGCGTTTCGTAGCAGCCGCGTGACTTCATGCCTACATAGCGATTTTCCACTAAATCCAAACGGCCTATACCATGTTTGCCGCCGAGCTTATTCAAGTGCGCCAATATTTCGTGTGGCTTCATTTTTTCACCATTTAACGATACTGGATCACCATTCTCATATTCAATGTCTAAATATTCAGCTGCATCAGGTGCCGCTTCTGGTGAGACTGTCCAGCGCCACATGCTCTCTTCTGCCTCAGCAGCTGGGTCTTCTAGATGACGGCCTTCGTATGAAATATGCAATAAGTTGGCATCCATACTGTATGGACTACCGCCTTGTTTATGCTTCATATCAACTGGAATGCCATGCTTTTCAGCATATGCCATGAGTTTTTCACGGCTCAATAAATCCCACTCACGCCAAGGCGCGATGATTTGGATATTCGGGTTTAAAGCATATGCACCTAGCTCGAAACGTACCTGATCGTTGCCTTTACCTGTCGCACCGTGCGAAATCGCATCAGCATTAGTAATTGCAGCAATTTCAATCAAGCGTTTAGCAATGAGTGGACGTGCAATCGAGGTACCTAATAAATATTCACCTTCATATACTGTATTGGCGCGAAACATTGGGAATACAAAATCGCGCACAAACTCTTCACGCACGTCATCAATAAAAATCTCTTTCACGCCCGCAGCTTTGGCTTTGGCACGCGCTGGTTCTAACTCTTCACCTTGGCCTAAATCAGCTGTAAAAGTCACCACCTCACACTTGTATTCATCTTGCAACCATTTCAAAATGACAGATGTATCTAATCCGCCAGAATATGCCAACACTACTTTATTTACTTTACTCATTTTTAATTACCTAATTAAACTTTACCTAATTAAACTTTACCTAATAACAAATATTCCATGAGTGCTTTTTGCACATGTAGCCTGTTTTCTGCCTCATCCCAAACGACAGATTGCACGCCATCAATCACCTCAGCAGCCACTTCTTCACCACGATGCGCTGGCAGGCAATGCATAAAGAGCGCGTCTTTGTTCGCAGCACGCATCATTTCTGCGTCCACCTGCCAATCTGCAAAGTCACGCATACGCTCTGCGTTTTCTGCTTCAAAGCCCATGCTCGTCCAAACATCAGTCGTGACTAAATCTGCGCCTTTGGCTGCATCCATTGGGTCGGCGAATGTTTCAAAATGATCATGTCCATATAAATTAGCGCGTTCTGGCTCAACTTCGTAACCTGGTGGTGTGCTCACATGGACGTTAAAGTCTAGCATTTCTGCTGCTTGCAGCCATGTATTACAAACATTATTACTATCACCAATCCACGCCACTGTTTTGCCTTTAATCGAGCCGCGATGCTCGATAAAGGTAAAAATGTCGGCTAAAATTTGGCAAGGATGGTACTCGTTAGTTAAACCATTTATCACTGGCACACGAGAATTTTCGGCAAAGCGCTCAATAATGCTTTGCTCAAAAGTGCGAATCATCACAATGTCGCTCATGCGCGAAATCACTTGCGCCGCGTCTTCTACTGGTTCACCGCGACCTAGTTGCGAATCACGCGTATTTAAATAAATAGCAGAGCCCCCAAGTTGATGCATTCCAGCTTCAAAACTTAAGCGCGTGCGTGTACTGGCTTTTTCAAAAATCATCACCAAAGTTCGGTCTTGCAAAGGCCAATATTGTTTATACGCTTTAAATTGGCTTTTAATCCAAGTCGCGCGCGCAAAAATATGATTTAGCTCATCCGTCGTTAAATCATTAAATTGTAAAAAGTGTTTTATCGCCATATCGTCTAGTCTAGCTATTTATTTTGCAAAAATGCTTTGATGATAGCCGATAAGCGTGACACCAATTCCAGTGATTCTTCGGCATTAATCACCAACGGTGGCAATAAGCGAATCACATTATCTGCAGTCACATTAATCAATAACTTTGCCTCCAAGGATATCTTTATCAGCTCAGTACAAGGTCTATCCAGCTCAATCCCAATCATCAAACCTGCGTGGCGAATCACAACCACGCCTTTGGTATTGACAAGTTCAGCTTTAAAACCATCACAAATTAAATCACCCATTTTTTGGGCGTTCTCACGTAGCTTTTCATCTTGAATCACATTTAAGGTAGTCAATCCAGCTGCAGTAGCTAATGGATTACCACCGAAGGTTGAGCCGTGCTTACCATACACAAACACATCGGCCGCAGCGCCTTTAGCCACACACGCGCCAATCGGTACACCAGAGCCTAAACCTTTTGCCAAGCTCATCACATCTGGCATGATGCCAGTGTGTTGAAACGCAAACCATCTGCCTGTTCGCCCAATACCGGTTTGCACCTCATCTACCATGAGCAACCAACCATTTGCATCACATACTTTACGTAGCCCTTGAAAATAAGCGCTGATATCAGCAGGGATATTAATACCACCCTCACCTTGCACGGGCTCTACCAAAATGGCAACCACGTTATTTTTACGCGATGCGATCTGCTTAATTGCCTCTAAGTCATCATAGGGTACGCGAATAAAACCAGATACTAAAGGTTCAAAACCAGCTTGTGCTTTGCGATTACCTGTTGCAGAAAGTGTTGCCATCGTTCGGCCATGAAAGCTACGTTCCATCACGATAATTTCTGGATTTTCAATGCCTTTATTATGTCCATATAGTCGCGCTAATTTGATACTAGCTTCATTCGCTTCGCAACCAGAGTTACAGAAGAATACTCTGTCCATGCCAGATACTTCTGCCAATTTATCAGCCAAGGCTTCTTGCTCTACAATATGATAATAATTAGAAACATGAATTAGCTTAGCCGCCTGCTCCGCGATGGTTTTGGCTAATTTAGGGTGCGCGTGGCCAAGTCCATTTACAGCCACACCAGAAAGCGCATCTAGGTATTTTTCACCCTTCGTATCCCACAGCCAAACACCCTGCCCATTTGTAAAAGTGACAGGTAAGCGATTGTAATTATTCATCAAATGCTGCGACATATTTACTAAAACCTAAAAAGAAAAACGGCGGCTAAGGCCGCCGTTTGTAAGCCTTAAAAATTTATAAGCCTAATACCGCACTATGGCTTAAACCATTTGCCATGAAAAACAACATTGGCAGAGAAAGCATCATGTTCGTACGTGAAGCTAACATTGCCACACGACGTGCTTTTGCCTTTTCTTCATCTGTAGCGGGTTTCATACCTAAAATCTTTTGTTGATTTGGCCAAATGAAATGCCAAACGTTAAACAGCATGATCGTGCCCAACCAAGCGCCAATACCGATGCCTGCAAAACCGTTGCGCAACATAAAGGCATCTGCTAAATTAGGGCCAAGCATTGCTGCGCCAGCCAACCATGTGCCCACAGCAGCCCAGCGGAAATAAAACAATGCGCGTGGCGCGACATGTTTAGTAATGCCAGCAGCTGTGCCATCGGCGCCTGCATCTTTAAGTGCGGCCATTTGCACCAAGTTAAAGTAATAAAGCAAGCCAATCCATGTGATACCAAAAATGAAGTGTAACCAACGTGCTAATCCTGCAAAGTATTCCATATTAAGCCCCTGCCATCAAAAAGTTTTTCAAAAAGAAAACCAACACAATGGTTAAAATAACACCTGAAATAATGGTGCCTGGAATGGATTCTAGTGGATTTTTCATTGTTACTGCTCCTGATTAAAATAAATTATCATTTATAGATAGCAGATTAGCGCAAAACCCTCGATTTTGCAAGGTTTACACTTGACAATCTGTCTTTGCTGTTAAGAACGGTTTGATGCGAAGCAAGGTATCTGGATGCGATGAAAGCATATCACTCACTGGATTACCAGCATCAGGTGTGTCTGTTTTTGGTTTTTTATTACTATCGTCTTTCAAATCAGGCCTACTTTTTGCCAAACGCAGCAATATATCGGCGAACGCTTTAGGCGGCAAGCATGATTTTTTTAAGGCCTGCAGAGAAAATGCATCCGCTTCGTACTCTAATTCTCGCGTATAGCGCATTTGCATAAGTACCCCTGGCAAGCCAGAAGCGATTGAGCTAACATCACCCGTCACCGCAGCTAAAATCAGTCCAGAAAGTGCGCCCTGGATGCTCTGGCGGAATGCATGGCGTTTTTTAACGTGACCCAGCTCGTGCGCTAACACTGCGACAATTTCCGTGTCATTTTTTGAGAGCTTTATTAAATCGTCAGTAATAACCATAATTCCGCCAGGCAGTGCGAAAGCATTGGCGCCAATGGCTTCAGATTCCCTAAACTCCAAACGGTACTGCGGGCAATTTTTAAACGCGGCACACATACTGTTCACCGCCGCCACAATGCTTACTTGTCGAGCTTTATCAATTTTGCTTGGCGTAAAATAACCGAATTTAGTATCTAACCCTTGTAACACTTGTTCGCCCATTTTGGCCTCAATACTGGGTGAAGTCGCATCTGCCACGCGTTCTGCCAAGATTGGCACACCATATTGCAAAAATAGCCAACCTGCGAGTACTGTCGCCACCAATGAAAGCATCACCCAGCCTAGATGGTTTTCTAGGTAATGCACGCCACGCCAAAAAGCACTGGTTTTGGATGGCATTGCTGCTTCTAACTCGCTGATGTCAAAGGCTTCTAATCTGCCGCCATTTGGTAAATCAATTAAGCGCTTGGTCTTTCCTAGCTTGGCTTGCACGTCGATATACGCAAGCTTGTATGTCAAGCTTTCGCCAGCCATCTCAAAACTGAGGGTATCGCCTGCAATCCGCACCAATACTGGTAGTGCGCGGGCACTATTTCCATCAAAAAAATCAGCCGGAAATGACATATATTTAAAAAAACGACTTAGCCGAAAGACAAATCAACATCAAAGAAGTCGGCAATTTCTTCACCAGTCGCTTTCATTTCCGCTTTTTTATCGCCAACAAATTGGTCAAAGTCGACATCACCCACAATTTGAAGCTTAGCGGCGCGATATCGCGCAAGTCGAATTTGCGCCCATGGGGTTGCTAAGCCAAAAGTGCAGACAATCGCAATGATATTGGTGAGGTACAACACGAAGAAATCACGCGCACGCAATGTGCTTTTAAAAGAAAGTTTATCCAGTGTGGTGTTGTTCCAAACCAAGTTACCTATACGTGCTTTAATATAAGCCAAACCACCAAAAACAAACACAAGATAAACCAAAATAAAACCAAGCATGCCTAAGAAAGCCTGTGGATTTGTGAACATTTTTTTAAAATTTTCTTCCCGCGCTTTTTTGCGATCTTGCATCATTTCCTCAAAAGTTTTTTCATGCTGCGGCTCTGCTTGCTGTTGCACTTCCGCCTGCTGCGCCTTAAATGCGGCCTCTTGCGCAGCCCTTTCCTCTGGCGTTTCAACATATACTTTATCCACCAGTACTGGCCCTGCAGAAGTTTCTGATGAAGAGGCTGGCGTGGCATCAGATGCTGGCAACGTAGCAGATGGGGCTGGTTCTGGCGGCGCGTTATCCGTATAGACACGCTCCACTTTTTGCACATCATCAGCAGCCGCCAAAATCACTTTTTGTTGTGACTGCACATCCACAAAACCCATCGTGAAAGGCATTTCAAGCGCGGCATGTGGCGCAGCTTTTGCCTTGTTAACATACTTTTGATAATTCGGGATTGCAACAGCCGCAAGAACGCCAATGAGCGGCACTAAAATTAAAAACCAATAGACTTTGTAAAAACTTCTTACTTTGGCGTGCATATCAAACTGGCTCATGCCAAATTTATGATTTCCCATTAGAAATTTATTTTTTTGATGTGAGACATAAGGTGCAGCTATCCACAAGCTTATTACGGTGAGAATCGGCAGCACAAAAAACACGCGAAATGCCGCGCCCACTTTACCAACAAAATCAAAACGCAAGCCACGGTGACTTGTGTTTCGTGCGTTGAACATGGATGAGCGAACCACTAGCCAAGGTAATGCAATAAAAAATATCAACATACATACGATTGGTATAAATGGGCTGACTTGCCCACCCATGGCGTAGCCTAGAAAAAATATAAAGGCAATGATGCGGCCTTTTAAAATTGCAATAGGCTTAGCGTGGTAATCAAATCCGACGTTATCAATTAAGGTATTGTTATAAAAGTATTTTTTACGCCTTACCTTCGCCCAAGCCGAATAAATGCCAAATGTAACTAAACTGAGCAGCAGATTGACAATCCAAATGCCAAAATACTCACCAGCCTTGCCTTTAAACTCAATTGGCGTGATTTTTTGCGTTGTGCTTTGTGCATCCAATTATTATCCCCTGATTTTTTTGACGTACGTTTAGTGTAACTGAAACAATTGCCCAAGCAAAACCACCTTTGCAAGTTAAAATAGTATTTTGGTTAAATTATGACAAAAGCATGAGATTACCACCGCTCGGAAGCTTATGGATGCTAGTCGCCTCACTTGGATTTGCAATCATGGGCGCACTGGTGAAAGTAGGTGCCACAAAATTTAGCAGTGCAGAGCTGGTATTTTATCGCTCCTTATTTGGCTTGATTGCCATTTATGCGTTTATTTTTGCTAAACAATTACCACTCAAAACGCCGGTGATGTATAAACATATGTCGCGCTCGCTTGTCGGCTTTGTCTCACTGGTTCTGTTTTTTTACGCAATCGCGCATTTGCCTTTGGCCACCGCCATCACACTTAATTACACGTCCCCTTTGTTTTTAGCGGCGTTCTTGCCATTTTTCTTTCACGAAAAAGCCAAAAAAATGCTCTACGTCACCATTGGCGTTGGCTTTATTGGCGTTTTGCTTGTATTACAACCCACTTTTAGTAAGAACGATACCCTAGCAGGCGCATTGGGATTGGCTTCTGGCGTAGGCGCCTCATTTGCATATATTTTCGTCAAACAACTGGGCAATTTGGAAGAGCCCGATTGGCGCACGGTGTTTTACTTCACGCTGGTCTCTACTGTTGGTGCAGGTATTTGGATGTTGCTCAACAACTTTACGCCGATTACTTGGCAAGACTTACCTGTATTGACAGGCTTAGGCGTATCCGCAACCATCGCACAACTCGCCATGACGCGGGCCTACCGCACAGGCAAAACCCTGATTGTGGCAGGATTGGCCTACACCACAGTTGTGATCGCCAGTTTGTTTGGCGTCATCTTCTGGCAAGAGAATCTCACCCTAACGGAATGGCTTGGTGTGAGTTTAATTATATTAAGTGGTGTCTTTAGCATTAAAACAACAAATCGTACAAAATAACACATCTTGCATGTCAAATTATCACATGGTACTAGACATTGGATTTAGCTGAATGTAATCTGAACTTCCCGCGTTAACAACGCACAATAAGTCATTGATGTTCAGGGATTAATGATTAAGCTTAAACTCATCTTGCTGGTGCTAGCTGCAAGCCTACTCGGTGGTTGCGTGGGTGGTCCTATCATTCAGCAAATCGCCAGCTCTATCGCTACCAAAGTAGCAGATAACGCAATTGCCAACGCCATGGATGTGCAAGACGGCCCGAGCAACAAAAAGCAAGATAACGGCCCACGCAAAGATACCGTGCCAGACGACACATGGATGATGATGGCAACGGCAGGATTTCAACCTGTTGACCCAAATACGCAAATAGCACCAGATAATGTGCCAGAAGAGCCACCTGTGCAGGTATTTCAATCCAATCACTTAGTGCGCGTACAGCTTTTTAACTTGCTTATAGGAGATGAAAAAACGGCTGTCTTTGAGAAAGCGCGTCTAGTCGGCGCCCTTAATTTGCCCGATAAACGGGAATGGTCGCGCTGGCATGTGGCGACTGGTGTCACGGAAAAAGACAAAAAAATGATTACTTTTCTCATCCCGCCAGAATTTGGTAAATTGCCTAGCGGTACGCTAGCGATGGTGGAGTTGGCTGGTCCTGGGGATTTGAATATCGCCCGTTACAAATAATTATTTATGATATATAAATTTCTGAAGCCTCAAAAGTTTTCTACTTTTTAAAAATCAAGGGTCTATAAGTCCACTTCGCATTGCAATAAGTGCAATCTCTGCCGAGTTATTCGCATTGAGTTTTTGCTTAATGTTGTACAAATGCGTACCTACAGTGCGCGGACTTAAAAACAGCGTTTCAGCAATTTCATTGGTGGTTTTACCTTTTGCCAACGACATAAATACTTCAAACTCGCGCTCGCTCAATACATCCACAGGGTTTTGCTCTCCCGAAAGTTGCTGTATCGCCATTTGCTGTGCCACGCTAGCCTCGATATATTTTTTGCCTCCCGCTACGGTACGAATCGCTTTAATCAGCTCCTCAGCCGCGCTGCGTTTAGTTAAATAGCCCATCGCCCCTGCATTAAGAACACGCTTGGGGTGAACCGAATCCTCATGTGCAGAGAGCACCAAAATTTTTGCGTTGCTATCTTTAGCCAAAATGCGCTCAATCGCCTCCATGCCACCCATGCCAGGCATGGTAATATCCATCACCACCACGTCTGGTTTGTGTTCAACATAGTTTTTTATGCCCACTTCGCCATTTTCTGCCTCGGCAATCACCTTAATATCATTGGCTGACTCCAACAACATTTTAAAGCCCATGCGCACCACGGCGTGGTCATCTACCAGCATTACATTAATTTGACTCATTCATTTTTCCTATTTAACTTTTCAACTTAATTTTTTTCAGCTTCGACCACATTCGGAATATTAATATAAATGGTAGTTCCTATGCCCAAATCGGAAGCTAAATTAAAGTTGCCATGCAGGCCTTGCACGCGCTCACGTATACCCAATAGGCCAAAATGGTTGGTTTGATCGACCGCGTCAATATCCATACCCTTGCCGCTATCGCTAATGGTGAGCTGCAAAGTGCCTGTTTTTGTAGTCGTTAGGTCAATCGTCATTTGCGTCGCCTCGGCGTGTTTAATGGTGTTGTTAATCGACTCTTGCACAATTCGATACAGATTAATGTTCAAAGTTTCGCCTAGTGCGTTCAAATTGCCAGATAGTTTTAAGTTAAAAGCCAAGCCGGGGTTTTGTGCTTGCACATTATTAACGAGGTCTTTTAGCGTTTCTGAAAGCCCCAAATTATCTAGCGAGCCTGGGCGTAACTGTTTAATAATATTATGCATTCCATCATATATATGATTAGCCGCAGCTACAATCGTTTGTGCACTGGCTTCCACTTCTGGCACTTTTTCTTTGGTTTTGTTTGCTATCGCCACTGCAAACGTTTTAATTGCAGTAACATATTGCCCAAGTTCATCGTGCAACTCTCTAGCCAAACTTCGGCGCTCGTCTTCGATATGCTTTTGAATAAGATGCGTGACTTGGCGGTTTTCTTCCAACTGCCGCTCTGCCGCGAGTGACTCTGCCATGCGATTAAGACTGTGCCCAATTTTGTCGAATTCTGGCAAATCAAACGCTGGCAAACGCGCACTTAAATCGCCTCGCTCCATTTGGTTAATGGCATTTAACATTGGCTGTAAAGGTTGCAGCCAATGTCCTAGTAGCCAATAAACAAGCGCATTTAGCAGCACAAAGAAAGTGAGTCCAATCCAAAATAAGCGTTGCATCACTTCCCAGTTTTCACGAATAGCACCCGCAGGATTAGGTTGTATCTCTAACTTTCCGTAACGGATAAAACGGGTAATTGTTTGCTCTTTTGGATCGAGCAAATTGTAAAACCATTGTGGCGGTTGGACGGTGGCGCGATATTTTGATGGTGGTGATTGGTACATCATGTTGCCATGCATATCATACAAATATATTTCATTGCTACGCACATGACCAAGCGACTCCAAAAAACGCTTCAACACATCTTGGGTATACCCTAACTCGGGGTTCTGCACCGAGCTAACAATCACAGTATCTAACAGCTGAGAAGTGACGCGAGTAGCAGCTTCTACGCCTTCCTGAATGGAAGATTTTGCGCCTTGAATCATCACATAGCTCACTGCTAGCATAAACAACAGCATTAGCAAGGTAATGAGTAAATTTAAGCGGAAGCGTAAGCTCATTTGCATTGAAATAAAGGTTTCATATGTGTAGAGTTTAACAACTTTAATTAAAAGACAATATAGTTTAAATCATGAGTCTTAAAACGTGCTTTATCTGTGAAGCCGCTTTGGCAATACAAACCTCGATTATTGCGCACGAGGCTGATATTGAAAGCCTTGATCGCGCGATTGGCGATGGCGACCATTACATCAACGTTAAACGTGGTGCGGACATGATTGCACAAATGACAAATGAGATTGAAGATTTAACGCCTGACGAGGCACTTAACAAAATTGCCATGAAATTACTAAGCACCATTGGCGGCGCGGCTGGCCCTTTGTTTGCCAGTTTTTTTATGGAAATGGCAAAACTCGTTAAGCACAATCAAGCGGATACCCCACTCGAAATCGCCGCCGCATTTGCTGCAGGCGTGCAAGGCATTGTGCATCGCGGCAAGGCAGGCATTGGCGAAAAAACCATGTTAGATGTGTTGATTCCTGTTTCTACCACTTTTACTCTTGGCGCCGCCGCAGGCAATAATGTGGCAGAAATTTGCCAAACTGTGAAAGCAGCCGCAGACCAAGGCTTGGAAAACACGCGCAACCTTATCGCCACCAAAGGCCGCGCAGCAGGTCTAGGCGAGCGAGCGATTGGGCATTTGGACGCGGGCGCCAAAAGTAGCCAAGTGATGGTGCATGCGGTGTGTGATTTGCTGTTAAAGGAAAAAAAGAAATGAAAAAGTTTGTGAATAAAGTAGATGCCATGCTCGCCGAAAGCTTGACAGGCTTTGCAACAGCGCATGCAGATTTAGTTGAGCTACACCTTGAGCCTACCTTTTTGACACGAAAAAACAAAGCAAGGAATAAAGTGGTTGTTATTTCCGGCGGTGGCGCAGGGCACGAACCGCTACATGCCGGTTATATTGGCTTTGGTATGCTCGATGCAGCTTGTCCTGGTCAAGTATTTACCTCCCCCACGCCTGACCAGATGCTGGCAGCAGCTGAGGCAGTGCATGCGAACAAAGGCATTTTATTTATTGTAAAAAACTACGCGGGGGACGTAATGAATTTTGAAATGGCTGCAGAAATGTTACCGTTTGATCATGCCACTATTTTAACCTCTGACGATTGCGCTGTTATAAACAGCACCTACACCACTGGTCGTCGTGGCGTCGCAGGCACAGTCATTATCGAAAAATGCGTTGGCAGCTTAGCTGAAACAGGGGCAGATTTAGCGACATGTAAAAAATTAGGGGACAAAATCAATGCGCGAACTGCGAGTATTGGCGTAGCTTTAACAAGTTGCACCGTGCCCGCTGCAGGTCGCCCTACTTTTGATATCACAGACAACGAGCTTGAAATGGGTGTAGGGATTCATGGTGAACCTGGTCGCAGGCGAGAAGAGATGCGAAGTGCAGACGCGATTGTAAGCGACATGGTAGAAGCAATTTTGAGCGACTTAAAGCCTGAAAAAAATAGTGAAGTGCTTTTGCTTGTTAATGGCCTTGGGGCGACACCGCTGATGGAGCTTTATTTAATTTACAACAGCGCCGCCAACTTACTTAAACAGCAAGGTTTGCAAATTGTACGTTCACTGGTTGGCAATTACACCACCGCAATTGATATGGCAGGCTCGTCAATTACCGTTTGCTTGCTAGACAATGAAATCAAACAACACTGGGATAGCGTGGTACATACCCCAGCCCTGCGTTGGGGCGAGTAATAACCTAAGTAAAAACAGCTTGCCACAATCGTTTAACGGCATCTGCATGATATTGTACTAGCGTAATTTCAACTCGTGCTTGCATATTACCTTGCAGCCGTGCAGCATGTTGTAAACGGCGATATTCGCGATAAGCATCTGCAACTTGTTTCGCCAAGTTTGTGTCTATAAGTCCTAATAAACCCAAGGTTTTCAGCAATGCGATATTCCCTATGTTATTGGTAAGTTCAGCATATTTCGCCGCATGTGCTAGCACCAAAAACTGCACAATAAACTCTACATCGATAATGCCGCCTTTGTCGATTTTTAAGTCGAACAAATCACTTCGATTAAGATTGGCGGCCTGCATTTTTTCGCGCATCTCCGCAACCTCAACACGAAGTTTTTCTGCATCTCGCGCTTGACGCAACACATTGATGCGAACCGCCTCAAACGCCTCTCCAATACTTACATCTCCGGCTACAAACCTTGCGCGCGTGAGTGCCTGATGCTCCCATATCCATGCACGATTTTGCTGATAATCGCGAAACGCATCTACCGAACTCACCAACAAGCCGCTGTTGCCATCTGGCCGCAATTGTAAATCTGTTTCGTACAGCAACCCTGCCGCCGTTAAACTGTTGAACCAATTATTGATGCGCTGCGCAAAACGTCCGTAAACCTCACCAGCACTATCCGAATCATCATCATACAAGAAAATAATATCCAAATCTGATGCGTAGCCAAGCTCTTTGCCCCCCAGTTTTCCATAACCAATCACAGCAAATTTAGCTTGTTCAATATGCTTGAACTTAAGCGATTTCCATATGGTATTTAGCGCCACATCGAGAATTAAATCCGCCAAAGCGCTTAAGTAATCCGACAGTGTTTCTAGTTTTAACTCTCCTGCGATGTCCTGTGCTGCGAAGCGAAAAACTGCCGCGTGCTTAAACTGACGCATGGCATCCATCTGCCTTTCGGTATCGCCAGCAAGCGCTTTAATGCTTTGTGCCAGCGTATCACGCATAGCTACAAAATCAGGCACCGCATACAAAGTACGCTCATCCAATAGCTCATCTAAAACAATGGGATGTTTCGTGAGATATTGCGCACACCAAACGCTTGCGCCGCAAAGTTTGACGACCAAGCTTAAGGCTTTTGGATACTCGGCAAGTAGCGCTAAATAACTGGCGCGACGACATACCGCTTCAATCAAATCCATGCTGCGCATCAAGGCGCTATCAGCTTGCTCAAGTTGGCTGGCAACCTCAATTACCATAGGAAGCAAGGCGTTAAAACGCTGACGACTGAGTTCAGGCAATTGTTTGTAGCGATGGCTTTGATGCAATTGCTGCAAGCGGTTAAATGTGTTCTCAGCATCAGAAAAACCTATCTCAGCTAGCAGAGAAACCGCCGCCGCTTCATCAAGCTCCCCATTCCAAATGGCGTTTGCACTTTTAAAAGTTTCACTTTGTGTTTGATTTTCTGACTTTACTTCATTAAAGGTAGCATCAAAATGTGTTTGTACTGTTTCACGATGCAAGTTAAGCGCTTGCAAAAAATCTTGCCAACTTGCAAAATTCATCGCCTTCGCAATGCGGTTTTGTGCAACTTCGGTTTTTGGTAAATCCTGCGTTTGTTGATCTTCCACATACATGAGTCGATGCTCTAGGTTGCGCAAGAAAGAATATGCAAGCATAAGTTCTGAACATGTTTTTTCTGAGAGTAAGCTTTTGCTTTGTAGCAACTTCAATACTGACAATGTTGGTTTGATTTGCAAACTCGCATCTTGACCACCACGAATTAGCTGAAACACTTGGGCAATAAATTCAATCTCTCTAATACCACCTCGTCCAAGCTTAATATTATCTACGGCGCTTTTTTTAACGACTTCACGTTGAATTTGTACTTTAAGGTCGCGCATGCTGGCAAACGCGCCGTAATCTAGGTATTTTCTAAAAATAAACGGTTTCAACAGCTCCGTTACGGCGTCCTGAGCACCAGCCACCACGCGACCTTTAATCCAAGCATAGCGCTCCCACTCACGACCATTATTTTGATAGTATTCTTCCAAAGCGTCTAAATTTGACACGAGCGCGCCTTCACCACCGAATGGTCGAAGTCGCATATCCACGCGGAAAACAAAACCATCTTCAGTCACTTCATCCAAAGCAGCTATCACTTTTTTTCCGAGTCTAGTAAAAAAATCTTGATTGGAAATAGCGTTTGCCCCATTCGTTTGTCCCTCTTGCTCATAAGCGAATATCAAATCGACATCAGAAGAAACATTGAGCTCGCTACCACCCAGTTTACCCATGCCGACTACAATAAGGTTTTGTGGCTTACCATTAGCACTCAAAGGCTTTCCATAAGAGGCTTCCAGCCAGCTTTGATGATACTCAATGGCGGTCTGAATCGTCATTTCTGCAAGTTGCGTAGTCGTCAGCATGACTTCTTGCAAATCTGCCAAATCATTTAAATCACGAAGAATAATGCGCGCCAAAACAGATTGTCTAAGCATTCTAAGCGATTTTTTTAAGGCGTTTTCGTCAACAATTTTTATAGTTGATAAAAATTGTTGCATTTCAGTCTGTCGATAGGAAATGTGGTGATTTTTTAGCAAATCAGCAAGCAACACTGCATCTTTTGCAAGCTGTCTTGCCATAAATGGACTGCAAGCTTCCAGCCTTTGCAAATAGGAAACTTGCAAAGGCATCAACTTAAGTTCTTTAGCGGTTTCTAGCAGTGTTTTCATTGCATTTTTAATGTAATATCATGCTTAATAAGTTAGTCACAAATCATTCATGTACGTGACAAATAATATCTAAAAAGTATTTGGGGAGTTTAGCATGTCGATCGAGTCAGTTTCTCACGAAACCCGTGTTTTTGAGCCATCAGAATCATTTAAACAGAAAGCTGTCGTTTCTAGTATGGAACAGTATCACCAGCTCTGCACTGAAGCTAGAGAAGATTATCAGGGGTTTTGGGCGAATCTAGCGCGTGAGCTATTGGTGTGGCACAAGCCATTCACCAAAACGCTGAATGAAAGCGCTGCGCCATTCTACAAATGGTTCGAAGATGGTGAGCTAAACGTGGCTGTCAACTGCCTGGACAAGCACCTCAAGACTATTCCCAATAAAACTGCGATTATTTTTGAGGCTGATAATGGTGATGTTAAAAACGTTACTTATAAAGCTTTATATCAACAAGTATGCCAGTTTGCCAACGGTCTAAAAAGGCTCAATTTGAGCGTTGGTGATCGCATCATCATTTACATGCCAATGGGGATAGAAGCGATTGTTGCAATGCATGCCTGCGCCCGCATTGGCTTAATTCACAGTGTTGTTTTTGGTGGATTCTCAGCAAAAAGTTTGAATGAACGTATTATTGATGCTGGTGCTGTGGCTGTAATTACCTCTGATGGGCAGTTCCGTGGCGGCAAAACGCTGCCACTCAAACAAGCGGTAGACGAAGGTATCGCCATGGGTGGTTGTGAAAGCATCCAAAACATTGTGGTGTTGAAAAAAACCGCCCAAGAAATCAATTGGAACAAAAATGATATTTGGTGGAGTGATTTAATCGCGGGTCAAACCGACGAATGCGCCCCTGTGATGGTGGGTGCTGAGCATCCGCTTTTTTTACTTTACACTTCAGGCTCAACAGGCAAGCCAAAAGGCGTGCAGCACAGCTCGGCTGGTTATTTGTTGCACGCAATCAACACCATGCGTTGGACCTTTGATATACAAGACGATGATGTATTTTGGTGTACTGCCGATGTTGGCTGGATTACTGGGCATAGCTACGTTGCCTATGGTCCGCTTGCAATTGGTGCAACGCAAGTGGTATTTGAAGGTATTCCTACTTACCCTAATGCTGGGCGTTTTTGGCAGATGATAGAAAAACATAAAGTCTCTATTTTTTACACCGCGCCAACAGCCATTCGTTCGCTGATTAAAGCGGGTGAAACTGACCCGAACACGCATCCGAGAAATTATGATTTGAGCAGTTTACGCATCCTCGGCTCTGTGGGCGAACCGATTAACCCCGAGGCTTGGATGTGGTATTACGAAAACGTAGGTGGTGGTCGTTGTCCGATTGTCGATACTTTCTGGCAAACTGAAACTGGCGGCCATGTGATAACTCCGCTACCAGGCGCTACAGCATTGGTACCCGGCTCATGCACACTGCCATTCCCGGGCATTGATATTGATGTTGTCGATGAAACGGGCAAAGAAGTACCTTGGGGCACTGGCGGTTTGTTGGTAATTAAAAAACCATGGCCTTCGATGATACGCACGATTTACAACGACCCTGAGCGCTACAAAGCCAGTTACTACCCTGCAGATTTAGGCGGTAAAACTTATTTAGCGGGCGATGGCGCAATCCGCGATGCAAAAACAGGTAACTTCACGATTATGGGGCGCATTGATGACGTGCTGAATGTTTCTGGCCACCGCTTAGGCACCATGGAAATTGAGTCCGCTTTAGTCGCCAATCTATTAGTGGCTGAAGCCGCTGTTGTCGGCAAACCGCATGACATTAAAGGCGAATCTGTGGTGGCTTATGTCGTACTCAAGGGCAAGCGTCCTGAAGGGGATGAAGCGAAGAAGATAGTTGCCACCTTAAGAGACTGGGTAGGGAAAGAAATCGGTCCGATTGCCAAGCCTGATGAAATTCGATTTGGGGATAACTTACCCAAAACCCGCAGTGGCAAAATTATGCGCCGCCTGCTAAGAAGCTTGGCAAAAGGCGAAGAAATCACCGCAGATATTTCTACTTTGGACAACCCCGCCATCCTAGAGCAACTGAAAGAAGTCGTTCGCTAATCGAGCAATGAAGGAAACCTTAAAGCTCGGCATTCATTATGTACACATATTGACAGTGCCACAATCCAAAACGGTGCCGGCGCTTTACCCCGAGGCCGAAGAGTTTTTGGCGATGCCTGAGGTTTTTGCAACGGGTTTTTTGGTCGGATTTCTAGAGTGGGCGTGTATCAAAGCAATAAATCCACATTTGGATTGGCCTGAAGAGCAAACCGTGGGCACACATATTAACGTGAGCCACGAAGCCGCAACGCCAGTAGGACTTAAGGTCACCGCTAAGGTTAAGCTCGTTGCCGTGGAGGGCAGAAAGCTTGTATTTAGTGTTGAAGCGCATGATGGTGTTGACCTTATTTCCAAAGGCACGCACGAACGCTTTATCATCAACAAGTCAAAGTTCGACGCTAAAGCACAATCCAAGAAAAGTAAAGCCTAAGCATACATCCTGCTGTAAAATAGCGCTTTTTTACTACCGCTATTTCCCATGTCCAGTTTGCAAGAAGAAATCAAACGCCGCCGCACCTTCGCCATTATTTCCCACCCAGATGCTGGTAAAACCACACTAACCGAAAAACTATTATGGTTTGGCGGTGCGATTCAAGTGGCGGGTGAAGTGCGTGGACGCAAGGCTTCGCGCCACGCGACGAGCGATTGGATGGAACTCGAGAAACAGCGCGGCATTTCGGTCACATCATCTGTGATGCAGTTTCCTTACCGCGAGCACATGATTAATCTGCTCGATACCCCGGGCCATGATGACTTCTCGGAAGATACCTATAGAACATTAACAGCCGTTGATTCAGCGGTGATGGTGATTGACTCGGTTAATGGCGTTGAAGCACAAACAATCAAGCTTTTAAACGTCTGCCGAATGCGCGATACGCCGATTATCACCTTTATCAACAAGCTAGACCGCGAGAGTCGCGCCCCCATTGAATTGCTGGATGAAATTGAAACCACGCTTGGCATGGAATGCGCGCCAATGACTTGGCCTATTGGTATGGGAAAAACTTTCCGTGGTGTTTATAACTTAGTGACAGACAGCATTTCATTTTTCGACCCACGTGCTGAAAAAGGCACATCAGAAATCATTCAAGGGCTAGATAACCCACGCTTAGATGAGCTTTTGGGCAGTGCAGCTAGCGATTTACGTGTGGATATTGAACTGGTGCGCGGTGCTTCACATAGCTTCGATAAAAATCGCTACTTAAGCGGAAAACAAACGCCAGTTTTTTTTGGTTCTGCTATCAACAACTTTGGCGTGCAAAGCTTGCTGGATGCGGTGGTTGACCTTTCTCCCGCGCCACTTGGACGAAATACCGCTAGTCGTCCAGTAGCGCCAAATGAAGCTAAATTTTCTGGATTTGTCTTCAAAATTCAAGCGAATATGGACCCAAAGCATCGCGATCGCATTGCCTTTTTGCGCGTGTGTTCTGGCCGTTTTGAACGTGGCATGAAAATTAAACAAGTGGCTTCTGGTAAAACGCTTAGCGTAAATAACGCTATTACGTTTATGGCACAAGACCGCACAACCATGGACGAGGCCTACTCTGGCGACATTATAGGTATTCCCAACCATGGCACGATTAAATTGGGCGACACATTTACTGAAAGTGAAAATCTCAAATTTATTGGCATTCCCTCATTCGCGCCTGAGTTTTTTCGACGCGCTAGAATAAAAAACCCAATGAAGATGAAGCAACTGCAAATCGGGCTAAAACAACTCTCGGAAGAAGGTGCTGCGCAACTTTTCCGCCCCCTACTTTCTAACGACCTGATTTTAGGCGCAGTCGGTATGCTGCAATTTGAGGTGGTCGCGCACCGTTTAGAGCACGAATATGGTGTGGATATGGTGTTTGAACCTTATGATTGCTATACCACTCGTTGGCTCAAAGGTAGCGATGCAGATTTAAAGGCAATTGCGGATAAGTACGGCTTTAATGTGGGTTTAGATAGTGCCGATGATTACGTTTACCTTGCGCCAAACCGCGTGAACTTGCAGATGGCTCAAGAGCGTTACCCTGATATCACGTTTGCAGAAACCCGTGAAATCGCCTAACTGCCCTTGCGAGAGCGGCAAATCTTACCAAGAATGCTGCGAGGTTTTTCATCTCGGGTCGCCAGCACCAACTGCAGAGGCGTTAATGCGTTCCCGTTACAGCGCCTATGTTTTTGGCTTAGAAAGCTATTTGTTACGCACATGGCACCCAATTACGCGTCCATCTAAATTGATTTTAATAGAAGACCAACCTACCAACTGGTTAGGATTAAAGATTAAACAAGTCAAAATCCACGATGAAAACTCTGCAACAGTAGAATTTGTTGCTCGCTACAAAGTAGGTAGCAGTAAAGCCGAGCGTTTGCACGAAATTAGCGAGTTTGAATTGCTAGACCGCTGGTATTATCACTCTGGTATTTTGCGGTAACTAAGAATTAAGCCGCTTCAAACGCCTCGCAAAGCTGGCTAAGTAACTGCCCAAACAATGGTAAAACCTCTTCTTTGCTATGCGGGCTTTCATCATCGGTACCTGCAATCACAAAACTCACGGTGAGCTTATCTAAATTCTCGCGGAACTCGCTCCAGTGCTCAACGTCAGCCTCGCCAATTAGTTTCACTTTGCTGAGACCAGAATCAATAATCTCGGCCAGCTCTTCTTCGCAAATACCTGCAAATAAAGTTTTAGCGATAATAATTTGAGCTGCTTGATAATCTGGCGCGAGGTTTTCTTGTGCAAGCGGAGTCGTCAAAAATGCATAAGTGAGTAAGCCGTATGCCTGATAAACACTCAGCATCTCAAAGTTCTCTTTATATTCCTGAGCTGGCTGACGTTCCGAGGCCTGAATTGCCCTAAACGTAATAAAGCTCGCCAAATAATTTGCAGCGTCAAAAACATCATAATCCGACAAATCAGTGCTTGGCGTGGCGCCATCAGCGTGAGTTTCAGCCAAACAAATACCATGCAATAATTTAAGACGATGTGAATAATTTAATTCCATTTTTAAAGCTTTCTCTAATTAAACTGCTAATTTATTTCAGGTAACAATTCTAACTGCTCATGAATTACCAACCAACGTTCTTCTGCCTGCTCAATATTTTGAGCTAGTGCCGCCTGCTGCACCAACAAATTTTGCAACTCTGTTTTATCGGCATTTTCATAAAGGTTTGGTTCGTTCAAACGCGTATCACAGGCAGTTTTTTGCTGTTGCCAATCATGAATTTGTTGTTCCAACCTCTCTGATTCTTTCAGCAATGGGCGACGCTGGGCTATACGCGATTGCCGCTCAATTTTGTTTTGCGCATAGCTATTCACCTTGGCACCTTTATCAGGCCCAAGAGGCGCATGGATATTGGCTTCCAGAACATCGCTTTTACCTACAGCATTTTCTTTTATGCGTTGCTGCGAAAGCCAAGAGGCATAATCATCCAAATCACCGTCAAAATTTTGCGCTTTACCATCTGACACCAAAATAAATTGGTCACATGTTGCGCGCAGCAGCGCTCTATCATGAGAGACAATCACAACGCCACCCTCGTATTCTTGCAAAGCAAGCGTGAGCGCGTGACGCATTTCTAAATCTAGATGATTTGTCGGTTCGTCTAATAGCAATAAATTTGGCCGCGTCCAAATGAGCAACGCCAAAGCAAGGCGCGATTTCTCACCACCAGAAAAATTTGCACAAGCACTGCGCGCCATATCCCCACGAAAGTCAAATCCGCCCAAATAGTTCAGTAACTCCTGCTCACGAGTCACAGAATCTAAGCGCATCATATGTTGCAGGGGCGATTCCTCGGAACGCAACTGTTCAAGTTGGTGCTGCGCAAAGTAGCCAATATTGAGATCTTTACCCTCCACACGTTTACCAGAAATTTGCTTTAATTCACCAGCCAGTAATTTGATTAGTGTAGATTTACCAGCCCCGTTTCGCCCAAGCAAACCTAAACGTTCGCGTGGACGAATGGTAAGGGCTACATTGCTTAAAATCACTTTATCATCATAACCAATCTGCACATCTGAAAGCGCCAGTAAAGGCTCGGGCGCATTAAGAGGTGTTCTAAATTCAAAACTAAACTGTGAGTCGATATGCGCCGCTGAAATCATCTCCATACGCTCAAGAGCTTTAATTCGACTTTGCGCCTGCCTTGCCTTGGTTGCCTGAACCTTGAATCGGTCAATATAACTATGCAAATGAGCAACTTTGCGTTGCTGCTTTTCAAACATAGATTGTTGCAAAGCAAGTTTTTCAGCGCGTTGACGCTCAAAATCACTATATCCGCCGCGGTAAAGCGTGAGTTTTTGCTGCTCGATGTGTGCGATATGGTTCACTATCGCATCTAAAAAGTCTCTATCATGCGAGATTAGAATCAGTGTGCCACGATAAGCTTGTAGCCAACTTTCTAACCAAATCACCGCGTCCAAGTCCAAATGGTTGGTTGGCTCATCCAAAAGCAATAAATCACTTCTACACATCAACGCGCGCGCCAAATTAAGTCGCACCCGCCATCCACCTGAGAATGCGCAAACCGGCTTAACCAAGTCTGTCTGCGAAAACCCTAAACCATTGAGCAACTCAGCCGCACGTGCTTTTGCGCTGTATCCATCTATATCTTTTAAGCGCGCATGTAGTTCAGCAATATCAACAGCATCGCCAGCAGCCTTATTTTGTGTGGCTTCCAGTCCATGCTCAATTTCACGCAACTCTTCATCGCCATCCAACACAAATTGAATTGCAGCTTGCTGCAGCGCGGGGGTTTCTTGCGCCACGTGCGCAATCACCCAGTTTGGCGGCATGATTAAATCACCTTTTTCGGCATGCAGCTCATCTCGAAACATGGCAAAAATGCTCGATTTGCCAGCACCATTCGCGCCCGTTAAGCCTACTTTATGGCCTGGATGCAATTGAAAAGACGCATCTTCGATCAAAACTTTAATGCCACGCGTCAGTGTGAGGTTTTTAAATTGAATCAAAGGTAAGCCAAAATCATCGAAAGGCGTTATTCTAATGGAATCTTGGCAACTTTATTAAAGTTTGTAGTAAGTTATCGCACTAAATTCAAGTAAAATAGTCATTCATATCAATGCATAAAATAACACATAGCTGGCCATGGTCGTTATAAAAAAAATATCCCGCTGGGTGCTGTACTCAATCGCGCTAGTTTTAGCGCTTGTTATCATTGCTGTAGCCGTTGTGCGCTTTTTCATTTTCCCCAATATTAACGCCTACAAAGAGCGCATTGCTGCCGAAGTAACGCATGTGCTTGGTCAAAAGGTTACAATCGGCAACATTGTGCCAAGCTGGGATGATTTTTCACCTCAGGTTGCATTAAAAGAAGTCGATTTATTCGACGCAGAGAATCGTCCTGCACTGCATTTAAATGATGTTGAAGCGACTTTATCTTGGCTTAGCGTGCCACTTTTGCAACCTAGGCTTTCACACCTGCTTGTGCACAAGCCAGAACTCACCATCCGTCGCACCATAGATGGCAATATTTTTCTTGCTGGCATCAACTTAGCGAATAAAAGCAAGCCAGATTTTGCCAACTGGCTCATTAGTCAAACTGAAGTGCACGTTGAAAAGGCCAATGTGGTTTGGCTAGATGAGATGCGCCAAGCACCAACGCTGATGCTTTACAACATTGACCTCACCCTTGAAAACCCAGCGTGGCGAAGTCTTTTTGGTCAACATATCTTCAAAATATCCGCCAATGCATCTACTGGTACGACAAAACCGCTTGTCGCCAGCGGTAATTTTGTGGGGCGCGATGTCAGCCAAATTCAAGATTGGCATGGCAAGCTACAGCTAGAGGTGAAAGAGGTTGATTTAGGTGCGTGGAAACCGTGGCTAGATTATCCATTAGACTTGCAAAGCGGTACAGGTAACGGCAAAATTTGGCTGGATTTTGCCAAGAAAACAATCGACAACGTCAAAGCTGATGTTGCGTTAACTGGACTTTCTGCGCAGCTTAAACAAACTACTGAACCATTTGTTGCAGAACACTTTTCTGGAATACTTAACTGGAGTCAAAATACAAAAAATACGACCTTTGATGCGAAAAATATCAAATTGCAAGCAAGTGGCGGCCTCAATATTGATGTGGGTTCTGGTCATTTCACACAAAGCATTAAAAACAACAAACCCTGGATAAATGTTGGGATAAACCTTAATCAATTTAATCTAAACTCCATTAAACAGTTGCAAAATTTTGCACCGTTGCCACAGCAAGTAGTTGATAAAATTGCTGTGATTGCACCTCGCGGAAACTTAAGCAATATTGCACTCACTTGGATTGGCGAGCCAACCAAACCGACACGCTACAGCATCAAAAGCCAGTTTATTGCGCTTGGCATAAATGCAAACGAAAAAATTCCTGGATTTGAAAATTTAAGCGGGAACATCGAGGCGGATGAGGAAGGTGGCGAAATTAATCTGCAATCCAAAAATGCCGCGCTCGATTTTAAAGATATTTTGCGTTGGCCAATACCCGCAAACGCGCTCAATGGAACGATAAGCTGGGAAACTAACATTCACAAAAAAGGCGAGCTAAAGCCAAAAATTCTCGCAAAAAATCTGTTCATCACTAACCCACACATTACTGGCACAATTAATGCCAGCTATGATATGAACGGCTTGAAAGGTGGCTATTTGGATTTAACGGGTAACTTTGGTAAGGGCGATGCCAAATACGCACCTTTTTATTACCCAATAATTTTAGGGAAATCGACCCTACACTGGCTCGACACCTCCATTTTGCAAGGCAATGCAGAGAATGTTCACCTTGTTGTTAAGGGTAGCATAGATGACTTTCCCTACGTGACGCCACAAAACAAACTTGACCCGAAGTTAGGCCTGTTTAGAGTAACGGCCAGAATTAGCAACGCCTTGCTGGAATATGGCACCGACTGGCCATTGGTAGAAGGTCTTGGCTTAGATATGCTTTTTGAGGGTAACCGCATGGAGCTAAACGCAAATCAAGGGCACATTTACTCAAACAAAATCATCAAAAGCAAAACGGAAATCCCTCAATTGGATGCAGATGACCCCATGTTGCTAATTACCAGTGAGATTGAAGGTACCGTGTCAGATGGGGTCAAATTTGTTAATGCTAGCCCAGTTAAATTAGTCACACTTGGCTTTACCGATGACTTGAAATCATCTGGCAATGGCAAGCTGAATCTAGAACTTAAAATTCCCATGTATAGACTTGAGGCCGCAAAATATAAAGGCGCATACAAAATTTCCAACGGCACGATTTTTGCCAATGCTGAAGTTGGGCTACCCGAATTAAGCAAGATAAATGGTGTGCTTAGCTTTACAGAAAATAGCTTCAGCACGCATAATGTTGATGCAGAAATACTTGGCGGACCTGCGAAATTAAGCCTGCAAACAGGTGCTGACAAAATTATCCGCATCAACGCAAGTGGTCATATCACCGATGTAGGCATCAAAAAAGTGGCTTCAAACCTGGTCACTAACGCCATGATAGGCAGCACGGACTGGCATGGTGACATCACCATTAAAAAGCCTCTGATGGACGTCTACATCCGTTCCAACATGGTCGGCATGGCAGTTCAATTACCCGCCCCTCTAGGGAAAACAGCGCTGCAACAAGCAATGCTGAGCTTAAACAAAAAACAAATCAGCGCAAGCGAAGACATAACAGATGTTAGCTATAACAGCATTATTTCAGCCAAAATCTTACGTAGCGAGCAAGCAGGAAAGCTAGCATTTGATCGCGGTGACATAGGCATTAACATAGCGGCAACGCGTCCTGCTGAACAAGGTTTATCAATGCATGGAAAGCTAGACTATGTGAATGTGGATGAATGGCTAGCGCTGTTAAATAAACCTAACGAAGACGCCACTGCAGCACCTATTAAAATTGGCAAAGCTGACCTGACAATACAGAAGCTCAACATTTTTGACCGAAAACTAAATGCGCTGCGAGTCATAGCCAAACCCAATGATACGGGCTTGCAAATGGCGATAGACAGCGATGAAATCAGCGGGGATGCTGAATGGCAAAGTCCAAAAAACAGTACGGATGCTGGGAAAATTATTGCGCGGCTGAAAAACTTCACAATTCCAGCTAATAATGAGCCTAGCCTAGCCGTTACAAAAAAAGATATCAAACGCCTAAATAGCAAGTATCCTGCATTAGACATCACTGCTGAAAACTTCCAACTTGGAAATAAAAAACTGGGTGGTTTGGAGTTAAATGCATTTGAAAGTAACGACGACTGGATCATTCAAAAGTTGAAAATTTTCAATCCAGACAGCACCTTGCTCGCTGACGGCACATGGCACAACTGGACACGCAACCCAAATACCAGCCTGAAATTTACTTTCAATGTCAGCAATATTGGCAACGCCTTAAAGCGCTTCGACCAAGCAGATACTGTAAAAGCAGGCGAAGCAGAGATTGTCGGCCAATTGCAGTGGCCGGGCAGTCCGCATGAATTTGAGACCAACGGCCTGAGCGGCAATTTCAAATTAGACGCGAGCAAAGGCCAAGTGCTTAAAGTGCAACCCGGCGTGGGCAGGTTGCTTGGCCTACTCAGCTTACAAAGTCTACCAAGACGATTGAGCTTAGACTTTAGAGATTTGTTTAGTGATGGTTTTGCTTTTGATAAAATTAGCGCTACCGCGAGAATAGACAAAGGTATTTTGCGTAGCGATAATTTCTTCATGACGGGCCCTGCAGCGGAGGCGAAAATTAAAGGAGAAACTAATCTGCAAAAAGAAACACAAAATCTTAAAATTAAAGTAAGGCCGCATGTTAGCGATGGTCTATCACTTGCCGCCCTAGCAGGAGGTCCGATAGCTGGTGCAGCCGCTTTTGTTGCACAAAAGCTACTCAAAGACCCATTTAACAAGATTATTCAGAGTGAATATATCATTACTGGCACATGGGATAACCCATACGAATTAGAATCACCTGATGAAGCTACTAAAAAAACTAACAATACCCCTATGTCACCTAACAATTAAATTATGATCAATAGCAAACAAAAAGAGGCGGAAAGTATTAGCGGAGCTATTAAAGTTGCCGCCGTGCAAATGGCCTCTAGCCCGCAAGTTTCTTCGAATCTAACCGAAGCAGAACGCTTGATTAACTTGGCTGTGGAGCAAGGCGCAAAAATTGTCGTGTTACCAGAATACTTTTGTATTATGGGCAAAAAAGATACCGACAAAGTGAGTGTGCGTGAAAAAGCTGGCGATGGCCCAATTCAACGTTTTCTTTCTAAAATGGCCAAAGAGCACAAAATATGGCTTATTGGCGGCTCTGTGCCCATCGCAAGCAACCATCCAAACAAGGTACGAAATAGTTGCCTTGTATTTGATGACAAAGGCATACAAGTTGCGCGTTACGACAAGATTCACTTATTTGGCTTAGATTTAGGCACAGAACATTATCACGAAGAAAATACCATCGAGCCAGGCGATAGCGTGGTTGTAGTTGATACGCCTTACGGCAAAATCGGCTTGTCGATTTGTTATGATTTACGCTTTCCTGAGCTCTATCGCGCCATGGGCGATGTGGACATGATTGTTGTGCCTGCTGCTTTTACAGAAACCACAGGAAAAGCGCATTGGGAAACTCTGGTGCGTGCCCGCGCGATCGAAAATTTATGTTATGTTATCGCCTCTGCACAGGGTGGTTACCATATCTCAGGCCGCGAAACACATGGTAATAGTATGATTGTTGACCCATGGGGCGTGGTGTTAGACCGCCTGCCACGCGGCTCTGGCGTCGTTATCGCCAACATCAACTCAAAATATCTGCAAAGTTTGCGCAACAGCTTGCCTGCACTTAAACACAAAATAATTAAGTAACTACAAATAAATTCAGTAAATTACTTACCTGAAGCTCCCATTACAACTGGTATAGTAACGTCATGAAAACTGAAACAAAACTCATGAAGCAAGTAAATTTTTTTGAGACGGCAAATAGCACACTGCTAGCGCCTAGTGGCCTTGACACAAATGCTATACAAGGCGTGCTTAGCAACATACTTTCACACAATGTCGATTATGCTGACTTGTACTTTCAATACAGTCGAGCGGAATCCTGGAGCCTTGAAGAAGGTCAAGTCAAGTCAGGTAACTTTAGTATCGACCAAGGTGTGGGCGTACGCGCCGTGAGTGGCGAAAAAACCGCTTTCGCGTATTCAGATGAAATTAACTTGCCCGCGCTAGAACAAGCGGCTAAAGCGACCAAAGCGATTGCCAGCTTAGGCGCAGAGCAAACTGCAAGCAAAATTATTACCCGCGCCTCAGTACCGCTTTATTTACCAAACGACCCTATTGCATCACTTTCAGCGGATATGAAAGTAAAATTGCTCGAGCGTATCGAGGGCTTTGCTAAACAAGCAGATACTCGTATCACCCAAGTCATGGCAAGTATTGCTGGTGAGTATGAAGTGGTGTTGGTGGCGCGGAGTGACGGCGTGATGGCCGCCGATGTTCGCCCATTGGTTAGAGTTTCTATTCAAGTCATCGCTGAGGAAAATGGGCGAAGAGAGCAAGGCTCTAGCGGTGGCGGAGGTCGTTTTGACTATAGCTACTTTACGGATGAAGTATTACAAGGTTACGCCAAAAAGGCAGTTCACCAAGCAATTATTAATTTAGGTGCGCGCCCTGCCCCCGCTGGTAGCATGACCGTGGTACTAGGTGCTGGATGGCCTGGTATTTTGCTGCATGAGGCGATTGGGCACGGTTTAGAAGGCGATTTTAATCGTAAAGGTAGCTCTGCTTTTGCCGACATGCTGGGAAAACAAGTTGCAGCTAAAGGTATCACTATTGTAGATGATGGTACGATTGCAGATAGGCGCGGCTCATTAAGCATGGATGATGAGGGCAACCAAACCAACCGCACTGTGCTAATTGAAGATGGCATTTTGCGGGGCTATATTCAAGACACACTTAATGCGAGACTTATGGGCATGCCAATTACAGGCAATGCACGTCGCGAAAGTTATGCACACATCCCCATGCCGCGCATGACTAACACTTACATGATGAATGGCGATAAAGACCCCGCCGAAATTATTAAATCGGTCAAAAAAGGCCTTTACGCCGCTAATTTTGGTGGCGGCCAAGTTGATATTACCAGCGGAAAATTTGTGTTTAGCGCAGCCGAAGCCTACATGATTGAAGATGGCAAAATCACCTACCCCGTGAAAGGCGCAACCCTTATTGGCAACGGTCCTGATGTGCTTACACGCGTGAGCATGATTGGTAACGACATGGCTTTGGATAGCGGCGTGGGCACATGCGGAAAAGAAGGTCAGAGTGTGCCAGTAGGCGTTGGGCAACCTACACTTAAAATTGATGGCTTGACGGTTGGTGGTACTGTTTAATATCATAACCATGACACAGCCAAAAGCTCTTCGTCATTTACTCACTCTTTACAAAGGATAAACCATGGCAACCAGCAAAACTCCTGCAAAAAAACCCACAACCACAAAAAAAACTACAGCTACAAAAACAGTCGCTAAAAAGCCAGCTGTTAAAAAGACCGTAGAAAAAAAAGCCGTTAAGCCTGCAAAAAAAACCAGCACTAAGGCGCGTAATATTGGTGCTGAAGAGCGCTACAAAATGATTGAAGTTGCTGCCTACTATATCGCGGAACGTAATCACTTTAAAGGAAGTACGCTTGATTACTGGATTGCCGCAGAGGCGGAAATTTCGAAAAGCATTGGTAAATAATTAAAAAGATGCCAAGCGTGCCAGTCGGCGTAGGTCAGCCAGCCTTAAAATTAATGGATTGACGGTCGGCGGCACGACTTGTTTACTGAGTTAGTTATAAACTTATAGTAATTTGTTGTTTCCAAATTCAACTCATATTTTGTAATATGGCGAAGTTCTAAACTAATGAAGCCAAACAATGAAATTTCGAAACTTAGATTTATCTGAAAACCCGGTCAACACTGAACACCAAGCACTTGGTCTTCCACCCCTAGAAAATACTGCCAAACACCCTGTTTTAAGTCTTGCCATGTGGTCTGCTATGCTCATGCTAATCATTGCCACTGCCTATTTAACCACTAAATTGTTCTCACAAAATGGTTTAGCTGGTAGTGCAAATATTGTGTTATCAGTATTGCAAAGCGAAGTATTCTGGCTGGCTGTAGCAGTTGGATTGATTGCTCAAACTGTGGATGGAGCGCTTGGCATGGCCTACGGCATTACTTCTACCACCTTCTTATTAGCCACAGGCGTAAGCCCAGCCGTTGCTAGTGCAAGTGTACATATTGCCGAGGTTTTTACCACGGGCGTTTCAGGCATTTCGCACGTAAAACTTGGTAACGTGAACAA
>JBJXDT010000005.1:0-3039 GCA_046153505.1 Methylophilaceae bacterium
ATCTTGTTAAGGAGTATCAAGATGTTTAAGCAAATGTTAGATGAGGAATCATTTACTTATACCTATTTGTTGGTAGATGAAAATACGAATGACGCGGTGATCATAGACCCAGTCGCAAGCCATATTGAGCATTACATCGCCTTTATTGAAGAAAAAAAACTACACTTAAAATATGCCTTAGAAACGCATGTACACGCTGACCATATTACTGCCAGTGGCATGTTAAGGGAGAGATTAAGTATCAAAACAGGTGTGGGAGAATTTTGTGGGGCAAGTGCGGCCGACTTACAGCTTAATGATGGTGATGTGATTAAATTTGGGCAGCAAACAATAAGTGTGATTGCAACGCCTGGTCACACTAAAGGTAGCTTATCTTATTTATGGCAAGGCCGTGTATTTACAGGCGATGCGCTATTGATTAACGGTTGTGGCCGTACAGATTTTCAAGGCGGCGATGCAGGGGTTCTTTATGACAGCATTACGCAAAGAATATTCAGCTTAGATGATGACACACTCATCTATCCTGGGCATGATTATCAGGGTCGCCGAGTAAGTTCTGTCGCGCAAGAGAAGGCAATCAATGCGCGGCTTGCGGGTAAATCTCGAGAAGATTTTATTGAAATTATGATGAATCTAAATCTACCTAAACCCAAGTTGATTGATATTGCTGTGCCAGCGAATCGCCGATGTGGTTTGCCAGAGCCTGTGCAAGGTTAAATAAAAAAGCGGATAAGCCAATGGCAAATCCGCATTTAAAATTTGTTAGATATTATTGAATAGAAACGCGCACCCATTCTGCAAAAGCTTTTAGCGGGATTTTCGGCCGTCATTAAGTCTAATTGACTGGTTTTTGTTGATTTTAAGCTGTTATCACTTTTAGGCATGGCCACAACAACAAAATCAATGGGGCCAGTCTCGATTGATTTTTTGTTTTTGATATTCAATTGACATCTCCTTTTTAAATACGTATTCAATCATTTAAACCGAAACGCCGAACAGTGCCTAAACGTGATGGCTACAATCAAGCGTTAACTTCTAAATCCACTCGCCATCAATTAACTTCTCTTGCGGCTTAAATTGTTGTTTATACGCCATTTTTTGGCTATTTTGTATCCAGTATCCAAGATATAAGTAGGGCAAGCCAAGGCTTTTTGTCCAGTCGATAAGCCACATGATTGAATGTGTGCCGTAGCTCGATTTTGTGTCATTTGCGTCGTAAAACGTGTAAACCGCTGAGATACCATCGCGGACAATATCTGCCACGCTCACGATTTTGAGTTGGTGTTTTTCATCTCTAAACTCAACTAGCAGACTTTCCACATTGCTTTGACATAAAAATTGGCGATACTGCTCTTCGTCATCCAAGGTATTGTTAGTATTAAAGGTCTCGTCAGAAGCATGCCGTAAGGATTGGTAGTTGGCATAAAGCTCGAAGTGGCTTTGGTGGAAAGCCATTGGAAGAATTCGCACGCTTAAGCTTGCATGCTTTTTAAAAGCGCGGGCTTGGTTGCGCTTAGGTTTAAATTGATTCAGCACCACACGCACTGGTACGCAGGCATTGCACAGCTCACAATGAGGGCGATATGCGAATTTTCCACTACGACGAAAGCCCTGCTGCACAAGGCTACTATAGATCTCGGTATCAATTAAATGATGTGGCGCCGCAATCAGGCTTTGTGCAAGCTTATTTGGCAGATAACCGCATTTATACGGCGTGGTGACGTAAAACTGCAGTTTTTGTAAGTGCTGTTCGCTGGGCAAAGTCATGAGGCTAGTTTACCAACTTTGCCAGTCGTTCAGCAAATTCTTTTCGCGGTATTTCGCGCCCACCAAAACTTGTCAAAAGCGGCGTTTTCATTTGGCAATCAATCAAGCCAACGCCTTGTTTTTCAAGGTATTTTACCAGTTTTACAAAGGCAATTTTGGATGCATTTGTCTGCGTATGAAACATACTTTCGCCATAAAACATCTTGCCAATTATCACGCCATAGCAACCGCCCACCAATTGATTATCTTGCCAACATTCACTGCAGATGGCGTGGCCCTGTTGGTGAAGTTCAGTATAGGCGTTTATGATTTCTGGGGTTATCCAAGTGCCGCTTTGGTTAGGTCGCGGTGTGTTGCTGCACGCATTAATAACGGCTTGAAAGCCAGTGTTCATGCGGGTTTCAAAAGCATGATTATTGAGCGTTTTTTTAAGGGAGGTGGAAATTTTTAACTCATCTGGAAAAAGCACCATACGCGGGTTTGGGCTCCACCACATGATGGGCTCATCTGCTGAAAACCATGGAAAAATGCCAAGACGATAAGCATCTAGAAGTCGATTTGTTGTTAATTTTCCACCAATTGCAATTAATCCATTGGGCTCTGTTAGTGCGTCTTCAAGCCGCGGAAAAGCGCAATCACCATCAATGCACATGACGCGACCAGCAGGAAGTTGAAAATAGGAATGACTCATTATGCAATTAGCGCTGTAAATATGCCTTTTATTCTGATTATAATCTGTATGTGCCTCACTATAATTCCTAAATAATGCCCAATAAATAGGAAATGCTATGAATTTACTGAACAAAATGCCAAATATTGCACGATTACTATACGCTTTATCTATATTCAGCTTTAGTCTAATTGCGTTTGCAGATGAAGTAGAGAAATTGCCAATTTATAAAGATGAGACTTTAACCGGCGATTGGAACGGTGCTCGTACAGACTTGTACAAAAAAGGCATTGATTTTGGCATAGTGCACAAAAGTGATGTGCTTTCTAATGTTTCGGGTGGTATAAAGCGTGATACAGCATGGGAAGGGCATACAGAGCTAGGCGTGAGCTTGGATTTTGAAAAGCTGCTCGGTTGGAATGCAACTTCAGCTTATGTGCTTTATCACAGTCAACTAGGTAGCAAATTTAATACTAATTATGTAGGCAGTAATACAGGTGTTGATAACATAGAAGTGGGCACCAATACCGCGCAGTTTTACCAAGCATGGTTACAAAAAAACTTTTTTAGTGATCAGCTATCTCTTCTTGGCGGTTTATACG
>JBJXDT010000006.1:0-4284 GCA_046153505.1 Methylophilaceae bacterium
ACACAAGCGTATATCGAAAGTTTAATCGCACAAGAAAACCAGCGCGGCATACCAAATGCCAAAATCGTTTTGGCAGGATTTTCGCAAGGTGGCGCTATGGCATTACATACGGCATTGCGCCAGCAACAAGCATTGGCGGGCGTTCTGGCGCTATCGACCTATTTGCCTCTAAGGTCACTATTAGCCAGCGAGAAAAGCCAAGCCAACCAAAATACACCCATTTTTATGGCGCATGGCACGCATGACACTGTGATTAGCCTAGCCACTTGTCATATATCGCTTGAGGCGCTATTGGCAGCGCAATACCGTGTGGAATGGCATGAATATGCAATGGCGCATAGCGTTTGCGCGGAAGAAATTGGTGATATTCGCGTCTTTTTATCACACATTTTTACTGAATAACACGCAAGTTGTCTTAGTTTTGTTAGAATAGGCGCATACCTAAAACATCACAAAAAATGGCCGCCAAAAGTCAATCTACAGCACTCAATTTTGAAACCGCAGTCGTGGAATTAGAAGCTATAGTCAGTCAAATGGAGTCTGGGAATTTACCATTAGAACAATCACTTAGCGCATATAAGCGTGGCGCAGAGCTTTTGCAGCGCTGCCAAACATTACTGCAAGACGTAGAGCAACAAGTACACATCTTGAATGATGCGAATCAACTCAGTCAATTTAATCAACCCAATGAATAAGGCGTAATTTTGAATAAACCAATGGATCCGATTGCTGATCAAGCCACTGCATTTAATATTTGGGTAAGTAATATGCAAATGCGCATGGAAAACGTGTTGGACACCCACATGCCTTCTGCAGAAATCGTTCCCGAACACTTGCACGAAGCGATGCGCTACTCTGTATTGGGTGGTGGCAAGCGCGTGCGTGCATTGCTTGCTTATGCTGCTGGCGAATTTTGTGGCGCAGATATGGACAAAGTAGATATTCCTGCCGCGTCTGTCGAGTTGATTCATGCATTCTCATTGGTACATGATGATATGCCATGCATGGATAATGACGATTTACGACGCGGCAAAGCTTCTACGCATAAGCAATACGGTGACGCACTTGCGCTATTGGTTGGCGACGCGCTTCAAAGCTTGGCATTTCAACTGATTTCACAAGACACCTTGGTCAACAGCTCACAAAAAATCAAAATGTTACATGTGTTGGCAGTTTCCAGCGGCTCACGCGGCATGGCCGGCGGACAGGCCATAGATTTAGAAAGCATGGGCATACCACTTAGCCGTGCAGAGCTAGAAAATATGCACGTCCACAAAACAGGAGCTTTAATTCGCGCAGCCGCGCTACTAGGTGCTTATAGTGCGTATCGCCCACATGAAGATAAAGTAAAAGCCGTTGACCACTTTGCTAAGTCCATTGGTTTAGCTTTTCAGGTGGTGGACGATATTTTAGACAACCAAGCTGACACCCAAACGCTAGGCAAAACGGCTGGCAAAGATGCGCGTTACAACAAATCAACGTATGTCACTATTTTAGGATTATCCGCCGCAAAAAATCTGGCGGATGAACTACACGCTAACGCCATGGCCGCGCTCTCATTCTTTGGACGCGAAGCTGATTTATTGAGACATTTGGCCAACTTTATTACGCAGCGCAACTACTAGCACTTCCATGTTTCCGTTGTTATCCACGATTAATTCGCCATCTGATTTGCGCCAGCTTGAACGCGAGCAACTGATAACCTTGGCCAGCGAATTACGCACCTTTTTGATTGATAGCGTGTCGCAAACAGGCGGTCATTTGTCTTCGAACCTAGGTGTAGTTGAGCTCACCATCGCCTTACATTATGTGTTTAATACGCCAGACGATAGACTGGTTTGGGATGTTGGCCACCAAACTTATCCTCATAAAATTCTGACTGGTCGCCGAGAAGCCATGGCGAAGCTACGCAAAGAAAGCGGTATCGCTGGCTTTCCACGAAGATCAGAAAGCGAATTTGACACTTTTGGCACAGGACATTCCAGCACATCAATTTCCGCTGCACTTGGCATGGCTATAGCCGCAAAACTAGGGGGCTTAGATAGACGCAGCGTCGCTATTATCGGCGATGGCGCAATGACCGCCGGCATGGCATTTGAGGCACTGAACAACGCTGGCGACATGGATGCCAATCTGTTGGTGATTTTAAACGACAACGATATGAGCATTTCCAACAATGTTGGCGCGCTCAACAATTATTTGGCGAGGCTTTTATCTGGTCGACTTTATGACCGTGTCCGTCAAAGCGGCAAAAAAGTATTGGACATGGTGCCGCCTGTAAAAGAGTTTGCCAAACGTGCCGAAGAGCACGCAAAAGGCATGGTTTCGCCTGGTGGAACTCTGTTTGAGGAATTTGGCTTTAATTATATTGGCCCGATTGATGGCCATGATTTGCCTGTACTTTTAGATACCCTAACCAATATTCGCGAGCTAAAAGGTATGCAGTTTTTACATATTGTCACGCAAAAAGGCAAAGGCTTTGAACCTGCTGAAGACGACCCCAACAAATACCACGGTGTGAGTAAATTTGACCCAAACAACGGCCTTGCACACACGATTGGCGCCGCAAAAACTTATACACAAGTATTTGGCGATTGGCTGGTGGATATGGCGAATGCCGACAACAAGCTTATCGGCATTACACCAGCTATGTGTGATGGCAGCGGCCTGAATGCTTTTGCTGAAAAATACCCAGCTCGCTATTTCGATGTCGGCATTGCCGAGCAACACGCGCTTACCTTTGCCGCAGGCATGGCTTGCGATGGCTTAAAACCAGTCATCGCCATTTACAGCACTTTTTTGCAACGCGCATACGACCAACTCATCCACGATCTTGCCTTACAAAATTTAGACGTGTTATTCGCAATTGACCGTGCCGGCTTGGTAGGTGCAGATGGGCCAACACACGCAGGCAGCTTTGATTTAAGCTATTTACGTTGCATACCCAATATTGTCATTATGGCGCCAAGTGACGAAAACGAATGTCGGAAAATGCTGACGACAGGGTTTCTTTACAAAGGCACAGCGGCGGTCCGTTACCCACGCGGCACTGGCACTGGCGCAGCAATCGCGCCAGCGCTGGGTTCCCTGCCAATCGGCAAAGGTGAAATTGTGCGCAAAGGTAAAAAAGTTGCGATTTTAGCTTTTGGCAGCATGCTGACACCTGCTCTTGGAGCTGCACAGATATTATATGCTAGCGTTGCTAATATGCGATTTATTAAGCCCTTAGATTCTGAATTAGTTAAACAATTGGCTAAAACTCACGATTTAATTGTCACTGTGGAAGAAAACGCATTGATGGGTGGCGCGGGCGCGGCCGTGCTGGAAAGCATGCAAATACAGGGGTTGTCTACGCCTTCACTATGCTTGGGCTTGCCTGACGAGTTTATTGAGCATGGCACTCATGAAACTATGCTCGCCGATTGCGGTCTAGATAGTCTGGGCATCTTAGAAGCAATTAAATCAAAACTAAGCCAGATTTAGCGCTTGTTTTATTGGCTTTTAGCCCAATATCACTAAAAGTCATTTACACTTACGCACAAGCGAGTAAACTTTCAGCTCAAAATGAGTGCGCATATATTGGAGAATAAGCTCTGACATGAACCAACCAAATCTACCAAACACTACTTTGCAAGGCATCGAAGACGTGCAAAACACGCCTGATGAGCGTCAGCTCGACATCAACAAAGTGGGCATTAAATCGATTCGCCACCCCGTTATCGTAAAAGACAAAAGTGGCGGCGAGCAAAGTACTGTGGCGGTTTTCGACATGTATGTACACTTGCCGCACAATTTTAAAGGCACGCACATGTCGCGCTTTGTGGAGATTCTAAACACCAACGAACGCGCCATTTCTGTGGGTTCATTCGAAAGCATTTTGCGCGAAATGGTGACGCGCCTCGAGGCAAATTCTGGCTACGTGGAAATGCGCTTTCCCTACTTCGTCAACAAAGCGGCGCCGATTTCTGGCGTAAAAAGCCTATTAGATTATGATGTTACGTTTATTGGAGAAATTAATAATGGCAAATTCGACATCACAGTAAAAGTGCTGGTGCCGGTTACCAGTTTGTGCCCATGCAGTAAAAAAATATCCGATTACGGCGCGCACAATCAACGCAGCCACGTTACCGTGACTGCGCTCATCAACGATTTTATTTGGATTGAAGACATTATCACACTGGTAGAAAAACAAGCTTCCTGCGAGCTTTATGGCTTGCTAAAACGGCCTGACGAAAAATTTGTGACTGAACGCGCGTACGACAACCCAAAATTTGTGGAAGACAT
>JBJXDT010000007.1:0-10254 GCA_046153505.1 Methylophilaceae bacterium
CGCGAAACTCAAATGCAGCAAGGATTAAAACCACGATATGATGGAAAATGGCGACCTGAGGAAGGCAAAGTTTTGCCACAGACTCCTGCAGACATTCAACCTGTGATTCGATTTAAAAATCCAAAAACGGGTGTAGTGGCTTGGAATGACTTGGTAAAAGGTCGCATAGAAATTGCCAATGCCGAGCTAGATGATTTGATTATTGCGCGAAGTGATGGTACGCCAACCTATAATTTTTGCGTGGTAGTGGATGATTATGAAATGGGCGTGACACAAGTGATTCGAGGCGATGATCACGTAAACAACACCCCACGTCAAATCAATATGTTGCAAGCACTTGGTGCGACAATTCCAGAATATGCACACCTTTCTATGATTTTAGGGGGGGATGGACAGAAGCTTTCAAAACGGCATGGCGCAGTGAGCGTTATGCAGTACCATGAAGATGGCTATTTACCACAGGCCGTGCTTAATTACCTTGCACGACTTGGCTGGAGTCACGGTGATGAAGAGGTGTTTAGCATGGAACAGTTTTGTGAGTGGTTCGATTTAAACCACATTACACCTTCTGCCGCGCAATTCAATATGGAAAAACTCAATTGGCTGAATGCGCACTATATCAAAGAAGCAGGCTTGGACGATTTAACTGAAGACATCACTGCCCGCCTAGATAAGCTGGGAGTCAATTTGGGTGCGGCTCCCAAGACCTCGCCTAAATTAAATGATGTGCTGAGTTTGTATAGAGAGCGTGCGAATAATTTGAACACGCTTGCAGCAGATATTGCTTATTTTTATCGCGCTCCAAAAATTAATCCTGCAGATGCAGAAAAGCATATCACTGAAGACATTTTGCCTGCTTTATATAGCTTAGGTGAAAAGTTGCAACTCATTGATTGGGAATCAGAAAATATCCATGACGCGATTAACGCGATTGTTGCACAATATGCACTTAAATTTCCTAAAATCGCCATGCCTTTGCGTGTGTTGTTAACTGGTATTGCCCAATCGCCGAGCATCGACCAAGTGATGGCAATTTTAGGCAAACATGAGACGCTAAATCGCATGCAAAATTATATTTAAAAAAATTTGCTTTTAATACTTGAAATGCGAACAAAAAGGCGCAATGATAGTCACATACAAGGCAGATAGTTTATATAAACCACCTCCGTATTATTAAAACTACAAAGGAGCAAAACATGAATAACAAAGGACAAATGTTACAAGACCCTTTCTTAAACGCCCTTCGCAAAGAACACGTACAAGTGTCAATCTATTTGGTGAACGGAATTAAGTTGCAAGGTCAGGTGGATTCGTTCGATCAATATGTGATTTTACTTAAAAACACGGTCACACAAATGGTCTATAAACATGCAATTTCCACAATTGTGCCAGCGCGCGCAGTCGCTATGTCTATGCCCGAGCACGAGGAAGAATAAAGCTTGTCTGTTAGACCTTCTGGTTACGGCGAAAATACATTAGCGAATCCATCTGTCTCAAACGTCGCCTCGAATGGGGCCGTCATCTTAGTGAGTGTGGATTTTGGCGAAGCTGATTACGAAGAAAGTTTGTATGAGTTGCGCCAACTTGTTGGTACAGCAGGCTTAAATATTATCGGTACGCTGGAAGGTAAACGCAGCGTACCAGATGCCAAATTATTTGTCGGTAGTGGTAAGGCGGATGAGTTGAAAACTATGCTGGAAGAGGCGGATAGCCAACTTGTTGCCTTTAATCACGATTTAAGTCCATCTCAGCAACGTAATTTAGAGCGTCATTTACAAGCTAAAGTGTTGGATAGAACAGGTTTGATTTTGGATATTTTTGCTCAGCGTGCAAAAAGCCATGAAGGTAAGTTACAAGTTGAACTTGCGCAACTTGAGCATTTGTCAACTAGGCTGGTAAGAGGCTGGACCCACTTGGAGCGGCAAAAAGGTGGCATCGGTGTACGTGGCGGCCCAGGCGAAAAGCAAATTGAGTTAGATAGACGTATGTTGCGTGACCGCGTGAAACAGTTGCGCGAAAAACTCTCAAAACTCAAGCAGCAGCGAGGCATGCAGCGTAAAGCACGTAAACGTTCAAACACGATGACGGTGTCATTAGTTGGCTACACCAATGCTGGAAAATCCACACTATTTAATCGCTTAACGCAATCAGGCGTATATGCTGCAGATCAGCTATTTGCCACGTTAGATACCACTTCACGTAAAATGTATTTGGGTGAGAGTTACCATGCTGGTGGTGGAACGCTGGTGATTTCAGATACGGTTGGATTCATTAAACATTTACCAACGACGCTGATTGAGGCCTTTGGTGCGACGCTTGAAGAGGCCGTGCAAGCTGATTTATTGCTGCATGTGGTGGATATGGCGAGTACAAACCGCGATACACAAGTTGGTCAAGTAAATGCGGTTTTGCAAGAAATTGGCGCAGCAAAAGTACCGCAAATTTTAATTTTAAATCAAATCGATCGTCTAGATTGTGAGGCAGGTTTTGACCGAGATGAATATGGTAGAATTTGCAGAATTCGCGCTTCTGCCAAGACAGGCGCAGGTCTTGAATATATTCGGCAGGCGCTACAAGAGCATCAGCAATTATTAAGAGAATTGAGCACACAAGAAAGTGCTTACGCATAACTTTTGGGATAAATCCAAGGAATTAAAATGAAATTACCCGCATGGGCGCAGCGAAATAATGAAGGCCCGCCAGATTTAGACGAAGTGTTTCGCGACTTTAGCGATAAAATTGGCCGCCTTTTTGGCAAAAGTGGCAGTGGCGGCAAGACTCCGCCAGCCGAAGGCAATGCAACAGAGTTTCCGATTGCACCAATCATTGGGGTAATTGTTGCAATTTGGTTAGCGACAGGCTTTTACATTGTGGACCAAGGCTCCTTGGGCGTTGAGCAACGTTTTGGAGGGTATACACAAACAACTGAACCTGGCCCCCGCTGGCATTGGCCGTTTCCAATTGAGTCAAAAGAAATCGTTAATATGGAGCAAGTGCGTCGTTTAGAAGTTGGTTACCGTAGCAACGGCGACAATTCTGGCGGTAAAACTAAAGTGCCAAGAGAGGCGCTAATGTTGACTGAAGATGAAAATATTATCGACTTGCAATTCGCTGTGCAATACAATTTGAAAAACGCCAAAGACTATTTGTTTAACAACCGTAGCGTAGAGGGTGATCAAGGCGCTGTCATGTCAGCGGCGGAAACCGCAATTCGTGAAGTGGTGGGTAAAAACAAGTTAGACGATTTACTGCAAAAGGGCTTGGCAGATACCTCTGAACGTATGCAGGCGATATTGGATGGTTATCAAACTGGCGTTAAAATTACCAGCGTTTCATTGCAAAGTGCGCAACCGCCCGAGCAAGTGCAAGAGGCGTTTGAGGATGTAAACCGTGCCAATCAAGACTATCAGCGCCAAATTAACGAAGGTCAGGCCTACGCGAATGATGTGATTCCAAAAGCACGCGGCAACGCCTCGCGACTAGCGGCAGAAGCGGCTGGATATAAACTGAAAGTGGAAAATGAAGCAAAAGGTAACGCTAATCGATTTGAGCAGATTTTGACGCAATATAATAAAGCACCAGAAGTCACACGTCAGCGCTTGTACATTGATGCGCAAGAGCAAATTTTATCGAATACCAGTAAAGTATTAGTGGATCAAAAAGGTGGCAATAGTTTGCTATATTTGCCTTTGGATAAACTAATGGCCGTGACGGGTACGCAAGCGCCTTCAGGCAATTCAAGTCAATCTTCCGCCAGTGCTAAAAGCCCAGTGAGTGCACCAGTGAGCTCTGAGCAAGATATGCTGAGAAGCCGTGAAAGGGAGGGTCGCTAACATGAAAAATATCGGATTAATAGTAATTAGTGCGCTCATTTTTATAGTTTTGCTGGTAATGTCAGTATTTATTGTTGATCAGCGTGAATACGCCTTGGTGTTCAGATTAGGTGAGATTGTTTCAGTAAAAAAAGAGCCTGGACTCTATTTCAAAATGCCAATGGTCGAAGATGTTAAATATTTTGACAAACGTATTGTGACGTTAGATTGGGAGGCGCCTGCAAAATTTAATACCAGCGAAAACAAATACATGTTGGTAGATTCGTTTGTGAAATGGCGTATTATCGACCCTGCAAAATACTATGTATCTTTTAAAGATGGTGGTGAAACGGCCGCTGAAGATCGACTTTCCAAGGTCATTAATGCGGGCTTGCGCTATGAGTTTGGCAAGCGCACTGTGCATGATGTGATTGCAGGCGAGCGTGATGCGGTAATGAATACTTTGCGTGTAAAAGCAGATAAAGAAGCGCGCCAAATTGGCATTCAAGTGGTGGATGTGCGCTTAAAACGTGTTGATTATTCTGAAGAAATTAGCAAATCTGTGTTTGATCGGATGATTTCTGAACGAAAACGTATCGCTAATCAGTTGCGTTCTGAAGGAGCTGCTGCATCTGAAAAAATTCAGGCAGACGCGGATAAACAACGCGAAGTGATTATTGCTGAAGCATTTCGTGATGCTCAAAAAACCAAGGGTGAGGGCGATGCAACAGCAGCTGAAATTTACTCAAACGCTTACGGCAAGAACCCCGAGTTTTACGCATTTTATCGCAGTCAAGAAGCCTATAAAAATAGCTTCAAAAGTAAGTCTGACGTCATGGTGCTAGATCCAAGTTCTGATTTCTTTAAATACATGCGTGGTGCTCATAAGTAGTGGATGTTTAGCGCTTTATGAATACAACGATGCTTGCCGCTTTTGGTTTAGTGCTGGTGTTTGAAGGCTTGATGCCATTTGTCGCGCCTAGCGCATGGCGCGAGACTTTTAAGCGCATGATTCAACTCAAAGATGGGCAGTTGCGGTTTGTGGGACTGCTTTCAATATTGGGTGGTTTGTTTTTGCTGTTTCTAAGTCGCTAAATCTCAATTCTGCACGAGCCGTTTTTTGACCTTTTAGAGGTATAATAATGGCTATGCAGAACTGGTTACTCCCTGAATATATTGAAGACGTCATGCCCGCAGAAGCAGCGCGTATAGAGTCTTTGCGTCGTCAGCTTCTAGATTTATTCTCGGTCAACGGATATCAATACGTCATTCCACCGACGCTGGAGTATTTGGAATCGCTTATTACCGGCACCGGCCGTGACTTAGATTTAGCGACATTTAAAGTGGTTGATCAGCTCACAGGACGATTAATGGGTGTGAGGGCAGATACTACGCCGCAAGCTGCCCGTATTGATGCACACATGTTGAACTATCAAGGCGTTAGCCGACTTTGTTACGCTGGAACTGTTTTAAGAACAAAACCTGATGGGTTAGCGCACACACGTGAGCCATTACAATTGGGTGCTGAGCTGTTTGGACACCCGGGCATTGAAAGCGACATTGAAATCCAACGGTTGATGATAAAAGCCTTGCAACTCTTAGGTTTAAAAGAATTGCACATTGATTTCAGCCATGTTGGCATTTTTGAGGCTTTAATCAAGGCAGGCAATATTGGCGATAACCTTGAGAGCGAGCTATATAGTGCCTTGCAGAGCAAAGACAAAGCCGCAGTTGCTCAGCTTGCACAAAATCTTGATGTCAAAATTCAACAAGCGCTCATTGCGTTAACCGATTTAAACGGTGGTGCAGAAATTTTGAAGCAAGCAGAAAAAGTATTGCCGAAATTACCAGAAATTACTAATGCGCTAAGGGACTTAAGCGTGGTTGCAGTAAAGCTTGCAGACTTAAATGTGCAGGTGGGCTTTGATTTGAGCGAACTGCGCGGCTATCACTACCATAGTGGCATTGTGTTTGCCGCCTACGCGCAGGGCTATGCAGGTCCGTTAGCACTTGGTGGGCGTTATGATGAAGTGGGTCAAGCGTTTGGTCGTGCACGTCCAGCGACGGGCTTCAGCTTGGATTTGCGTGGTGTAGTCACTGCGCTTGCGCCAGCAAAATTGCCGAAAGGTATACTCGCGCCAGCCGGTGACGAACCGTCTTTGCTAGCAAAAATAGAGGTTTTGCGTGCGGAAGGGCAGATAGTGATTCAGGAATTACCGAATGTAAAAACGCAATTAGCTGAGCTTCATTGCGACCGCAAACTTGTGCAAAAAAATAGCAACTGGCATGTAGAAAAGATTTAGGAAAATATGGCAAAGACTTTATTATCAAACCCAGTCGCAAAAAACGTAGTGGTGATAGGCACCCAATGGGGTGATGAAGGCAAAGGCAAAATCGTTGATTGGCTAACCGACCATGCTCAAGGTGTGGTGCGCTTTCAAGGTGGACATAATGCAGGTCACACCTTAGTTGTAGGGCAAGGCGATGCACAAAAAGTATATAAGCTCAATCTCGTACCCTCTGGGATTGTAAGAAGCGGCGTCAATTGCTACATTGGCAACGGCGTAGTGCTAGATGCTGGACATTTGTTAAGCGAAATTAAAAACTTAGAAGAGGGTGGTTTGGAAGTTAAAAACCGTCTAAAAGTGAGCTCAGGTTGTCCACTTATTTTAAGCCATCATGTAGCGCTTGATACTGCGCGTGAAGCCAAACGTGCAGTTAAAATCGGCACCACTGGTAAAGGTATAGGCCCAACTTATGAAGATAAAGTGGCGCGCCGCGCATTGCGCGTTTACGATTTGTTTTACCCAGAACGTTTTGCTGAAAAATTACGCGAAGTCATGGATTACCATAACTTTGTTTTGACCAGCTATCTTGGTTCACAAGCGGTTGATTTCAATCAACAGTATGATGCAAGCATGCAGCACGCTATTGCGCTTAAACCGATGATCGCTGATATTTCAGCTGAGCTATATAATGCCAATGCGCGCGGCGAAAATCTCTTGTTTGAAGGTGCCCAAGGCACGCTGTTGGACATCGATCACGGCACATACCCTTATGTCACTTCTAGCAACTGTATCGCTGGTCAAGCCAGTGGTGGCACAGGCGTGGGTGCCGATATGTTGCATTACGTGCTTGGCATCACTAAGGCCTACACTACACGCGTAGGCGGCGGACCGTTTCCGAGCGAACTAGATATTGAGACAGAAGGTTGTCCGGGCTATCAAATGTCGAACAAAGGGCAGGAAATTGGTACCGTGACTAAACGTAAACGCCGCTGTGGCTGGTTTGATGCTGCGGCACTGCGTCGATCAGCCCGTATTAATGGTTTAACGGGCTTATGCATCACTAAGCTGGATGTGCTTGACGGCATTGAATCGCTAGAAATTTGCACAGGCTACGAACTAGACGGCAAAGTGGTCGATATGTTACCTATCGGCGCGGATGATGTGGCACGCTGCAAGCCAATATTAGAGCGGCTTGCAGGCTGGTCGGAAACGACTTTTGGCGTTAAGACTTGGGAAGGCTTGCCAAAGAACGCGCAAAATTACCTAAAACGCCTAGAAGCCTTATGTGGGGTGCCTATTGCGATTGTTTCTACTGGCCCAGAACGTGATGAGACGATTGTGATTCAACACCCTTTTGCATAAAAGACTGCGTGCCTTTGACACATATTTATCACGCCATTTTTTAATACACTCTTGTCTTGCTTAGCATTTAGCATTTTATGTGTTAGATTATTTCTCAATGAATCCAAACCAACAAAAACGTCTAGCATGGGCCATTACAGGCTCAGGCCACTATTTACGAGAATCGCTAGAAATTCTGCAGGCTATTGAAAACGTTGATATTTTTCTAAGTCGAGCTGCGGCAGAAATTATCAAGCAGTATGGTTTTCAAACGCAGCTTGAAGCGACAAAGCATAAGATTTACCAGGATAAAACCGCCAGCAGTGTGCCTGTGGAGCTATTTTATGAAGGCAAATACCACACACTCGTGATTGCGCCAGCCACTTCAAATACCATCGCAAAAATGGCTTATGGATTTTCCGACAGTCTCGTCACTAATCTCTATGCGCAAGCAGGAAAGACCCGCGTACCGAGCATCGTTTTTGCCTGTGATACCGCGCCAGAAGTTGAGTCTGAAGCACCACGCGACAATATGGTGATGGTGTATCCACGCCAAATTGATTTAGACAATGTAGCCAAGTTAGCAAAGTTTGAATCAACGGTAGTTGTTGAAGATATGGATACCCTGCGAACCAATATACATGAGCGTCTCAAGGCAATGCATATTAATGAGCAAGGCTGATAATTTACTTTTTGTAACAGGTAAATTGGCTGAAAAAAGCCTGCATAAAACGCTCGCGCAAATCCAGACTGATCCCAAAGCGCCTGTGTTCAAATATCGCGTTGAGCAAATTGGCGTTTCTGTTGCTGCTTTAATGACGCCGGAGTTAATCTCACGCCGTTTGAAAAGTACGGGCGATGCCAAGAAAATGATTTTGCCTGGATTATGCCAAGGTGATTTAAGCGCGTTGCACCGTCAATACGGCATTCCAGTGGAGCGCGGTCCTGAAGATTTGAAAGATTTACCACAATATTTTGGGCAGGGCGGCATAGCGCCCGATTTGAGTGGTTACAACGTACAGATTTTTGCCGAAATTGTCGATGCACCCGATTTGAGTGTTGAGCAAATAGTGGCTAAGGCCTACCGTTTTCAGGCGCAGGGCGCAAATGTGATTGATTTGGGCTGCTTGCCAAATAAGCCTTTTGCACATTTGATGGATACAATTAAAACGCTAAAAGGGGCTGGATTTAAAGTCAGCGTAGATAGCATGAACACCGATGAACTGTTGTTGGCAGGTAAATCTGGTGCTGACTATTTATTGAGCTTGACCGAAAGAACGCTGTGGATTGCTGATGCTGTGGAAGCCACGCCGATATTGATCCCGAGCAAGCCTGGTAATTTGGCATCGTTAACTCGCGCGATTGAAATTTGCTTAAGAAAAGGCAAAAAATTTATTGCTGACCCGATTCTAGATCCGATTCATTTCGGATTGGCAGACTCGATTGTGCGCTACCACAAACTACGTAAAAAATATCCAGATATCCAAATTATGATGGGTATCGGCAATGTCACGGAGCTTACAGATGCTGATACCACAGGCATTAACGCGATTTTGTTCGGGCTGATCAGCGAGTTGAATATCAATGCTGTGCTGGCAACGAGTGTTAGCCCGCACGCGGTGAATGCGATTGCTGAAGCGGATATTGCTCGCCGCGTGATGTTTGCCGCCAAGCAAGATAGTCGTTTGCCACGTGGCTACTCCATAAGCTTGAATGGCTTGCATGACAGAAAACCTTTTTCCTATTCTAAGGAAGAAATTGCTGAAATTGCAGCACAAATTAAAGACCCAAGTTTTCGCATTATGGTTAGCGATGCGGGCGTACATGTGTTTAATCGTGATGGATTGAAACTAGATGTAGACCCATTTAATTTTTATCCGAAATTAGGGGTGGAAAATGACGCTTCACACGCTTATTATCTAGGGGTGGAAATTGCACGTGCGCAAATTGCGCATCAGTTAGGCAAGCGCTATGTGCAAGACGAAGCGTTGCAATGGGGTTTCAGCGACAGCCCAAATAAATTGCCTAAAAAGCAACATCGCGAAGCCTCGTTAAAAGAGAAAAAACTCAAAAATTCTAAGGGTAAAGTGTGATTTTTGAGACGATCATCACCAGCATAGATGCGACTGGCAAAACTCACACAACACCATTCGGTGTGCGCATGGAAGGTGAGTTTGTGGTTATTTCACCGTACAAGCCTTCCACTACACTAGAAAATATTTTGGCGACCAAGCATGCAGTAATGAATCTAACTGATGATGTTCGAGTTTTTGCTGGCGCGTTGACGGGTCGTAAAACATGGCCTTTGCTAGAAGCCTGTAAAATCAGGGGCTTTCGGCTCGCTGATTGTTTGGCGCATACTGAATTAGCACTCGCCGAAATCCGTGAAGATATAGCACGTCCACAGTTGGTCATGAAAAAAATACATGAAGAAAATCATGGCAAATTTAAAGGGTTTAATCGCGCACAAGCTGCGGTGATAGAGCTTGCTGTTCTGGCAAGCAGGGTGCATATGTTGCCACGTGAAAAGATTGAAACTGAATTGCAATATTTAACGATTGCTATAGAGAAGACCGCAGGTGAGCATGAGCATGAGGCATGGTCCTGGTTGGTTGAAAAAATAGAAGGTTATTACAAAGTAAATGCAACTGCTAATTAGTGTAAAAAATAGTGAAGAAGCGCTTATTGCCTTGCATGCGGGCGCGGATGTGATTGACTTAAAAGACCCGAATATAGGCGCGCTAGGCGCGCTAGATTTAGAAACTACCGCTCAAATATTGAAAGTGCTTGATGGCCGAGCAACGGTGAGCGCA
>JBJXDT010000008.1:0-45175 GCA_046153505.1 Methylophilaceae bacterium
TGTTGTTAAAGACAAGCCGATTAAGCTTGAGATGATGCTTTTATTCATTATAGTTTCCCTAATTGCACGCGACCCCGCATGCGGTTTGTAAGAAACTAGGGAATAATTTGGGTTAAAACAGACAAAAATTGCGCTCGGTATATTTTTTTAAAAATAGCAAAGCAACAGCTTTTGACACCGTCACCCCGCGGTATTTCCTAGCTAGCCTAAAATTTAGGCTTTAGTTGCGAGGCCGGTCTCCGGGCTTGTGAGAAATCATTGGCGCCTTCCCAGACATCTGCTCTAAATAAATTTTTCATTAAAATTTAATTAATTGAAACAAATGAGTCCAGTGGCATATTGCCAATTACCATTCACTTACCGTTGCGGGGGCAGCATAGGAATAATTAAATAGAAATTTAACGCACCTATTTCCCAGTTTCACTAGCGAAAACGATGAAAATTTACGCCAGCACCTAACAACTAAAAGCAATTATAGGTGCAAAAGATTTAAAAACAACTTAATTTTTATGCAACATGGGTTTGGAATTGTGTTAAATTACTTTGAATAGTTCATGTTAGCTATTGACTAATATGAATTTTTTCAATTATAGTGGGATTATGGAAGCGGATATAAAAAGTTTAGAAGCTAAAATTGGCAAGCTCATTACTTTGTGCGCAAATTTGCGCGAAGAAAATGCGCAATTGCTTGGCGATTTAGAGCAGGCACAGCAAGATGCGGATGCTTTGAAAAGTAATATGCAGCAGGCGAGCGATAAGCTCGAGGTATTGTTGGAAACTATACCGCAAAATGTTGAGGCTGCATGAGCATATCTAAACCGATTGATGTAGTAATTATGGGGCGTGAATTCACGGTGTCTTGCACCGATGAAGAGCGCCAAGGTTTGCTAGATGCGGTGGATTATCTCGATAAAAAAATGCGTGATATTCGTGATTCTGGCAAAATAGTTGGTATAGAGCGCATTGCTATAATGGCCGCGCTCAATCTTTCTCATGAAGTTTTAAATACAAAAACAGGCGATATTGACATAGGTGATTATAAGCGTAGGATTAACGCTATGCAGAGTCTTATTGATGAGGCGATTGCCGCAAATTAATTTTTTGTAACTGGTCATTTGTAATTAGCAGTTTTCCTAAAGCTGTCATTTTCTTGCGGTAACCTTCTTCTGATTTCTGCAGTTTTTTGTTTTCTGTGGTGTTGCCTGAGTCTAAATTCCTTGAACTAGTCTTTGTTATAGGTTTCGGCTCATCAAGCAGCGGTGTGATCGCTCTAAGTTGGGCAGTCTTTTAAGATGCCCTTGGCGGGTGAACCTAAAGCGCTTTAGGCTGTTACCACCTGAACTTTTTTGGTTCAGGATTAACGGCTCAGGTAACACCACAGAGAATATATCTTGCTGTAGTATCGCTGATACTGTGTTATTTTCGCTCCTCGTGTTAATTGTACTGCGTTCGCTCTAATGCCTTGTCTCAGTTTGATTTGAGCAAGATTTTCCTCGAAAGCTTTGTTCAGTTAAAATCATGTTTTAATCAACTAAAATAAAAACTTATGCGCTACTGGCTAATGAAATCTGAACCGAGCGATGTCTCGATTGACGACCTTGCGGCTAGGCCAAATGAAACTGTCGATTGGTATGGTGTGCGCAACTATCAAGCACGCAATTTTATGCGTGATCAAATGAACATTGGTGATGGCGTGTTGTTTTATCACTCAAATTGTGACGAACCAGGTATCGCCGGAATTGCTGTAGTAAGCACAAAAGCTTATCCAGATAGACTTCAGTTTGTAAAAGGTCATAAATATTTCGACCCAAAAGCTACCTTAGAAACGCCACGCTGGTTTAATGTGGATGTGAAACTGGTGCGAAAAACGCGTTTGCTTAGCCTAAAAGAGATGCGCGAAACTCCAGAACTCGTTAATTTACGTATTTTACAACGTGGCAACCGTTTGTCGATTACGCCTGTCGACCCTCGTGATTGGGCGTTTATTTTAGAGAAGCTGAAATAATGGGACAAAAGTTTTCAGAATTAAACAAGCTTCATATCGACTTTATACAACAGCAAAAAATGTTTTTTGTGGCTACGGCGGCAAACCATGGGCGCGTTAATCTCTCTCCTAAAGGATTCGATTCTTTTCGCATTTTTAACCTGAATCAGGTGGCGTGGCTGAATGTAACAGGTAGCGGAAACGAGACGGCTGCACACGTGCTAGAGAATCCGCGTATGACGATTATGTTTTGCGCTTTTGAAGGCAAGCCCGTGATTTTGCGCCTATACGGCAAAGCAAAAGTCTATTACCCACGTGATCAAGAGTGGCAAAATTATGCTCAACATTTTGCGCTTTTGCCTGGTACAAGGCAAATTTTTGTCATGAATATAGATTTAGTGCAAACTTCATGTGGTATGGGCATTCCACTTTTTAATTATAAAAATCAGCGTAGTGAGTTGATTGAGTGGGCGGAAGATCGGGGCAAATTAGGGGTAGAAGAATATTGGCGAAAGAAAAATCAATCAAGTATTGATGACATGCCGACTGGCATGTTTGAGGGTAGTGTAGAAAAATAAAAAACCCCGTTTTGAACTGACCCCCAACTTTTTGGGGGCAGTTCATTTTGGGGCTTTTTATTGCTTAAAATCACTTCAATTTGGTATCTAAACTTCCCATTGATTTTGGGTAAGTCACAATGCCCCAAGGCAATCCTTTATCTTCGATGCGTTTAGTTACTTCCAACGTTTCGGTGTCAATCACCACAATTTCGCTCGATCTGCCACATGCCAGCAGGATATTTTTGTCATCTGGTGTAAAGCTGAAATGCCAGCAACGGTCGCCAGTCGTGATGTCTTTAATTTTTTCGAAAGTGTTAGCATCATATACCTGCAAGGCTTTTTCTTTAGATGATGCGATAAAGATGCGCTTGCCGTCTCGGTCATAAGAGACGCCGTAAGGTGATTTGCCAGTCGGGATGGTTTTGATTGGCTTGAATTTGCTGTCTAATATCAACAATTCGTCCGAAAACTCCAGTGTGGAGATGTAAGATTTTCCGTCTGGAGAAACCTTAATGCCGCGAGGACGTTTGCCCAAGTCGCCTATTGGAACATTTTTTAGCAACTTGCCAGTTTTCAGATCGTGCACGGTAATGGAGTCGTCAGATTCGTTGGTCACGACCAATTTTTTGCCATCTTTGGAAAATTCCAAACCTTCGGTTTCTGGCTTGCCAACAATATCTTTAATCACTTTGCCTTTTTTTAAATCAACAATCGCGATGTGGCCAGGCAGCTTGTCTTCATCATCTTCTTTGGCTGCAGGTTCGGCAGGCTTTTGCGCGCCGCCAGTTGTGGGGCTGGGTTCATAAGTCACATACGCTAAATTGCCGCGCACACGCACAAACTCAGGGTTTTTACCAATAGTAACTTGCTTCACCAATTCGCCAGTAGCGGTGTCAACAATAGAAATATTGTTGTCGTCTTTATTTGCCGTCACCAGCCATTTGCCATCGGCTGTAACGCCTATGCCGCGAGGGCCGGAGGCTTGAATATCTAGCGTGCCAGTGGCTTCCATTGTGGCAAGGTCAATGACAGTCACACCGCCATCTTGATTGGTTACATAGGCTTTGCCAGCGTCCGCATAAGCGTTGCTTATGGCTAAAAAACCAATCACCAAAAAAGCTTTACTCAAATTCATTCATTTCTCCAAAATTATTATATAAACGTTAGTCAGGTGCTGCTTTATTAGGTTCAATTAAGCATACAGTAGGGTATAGTTAAAGAAAATAGGAAAACTTCACTCAAACTAAAAATAGGCGATAGGCAGGATTGTTGGTTTCATCCCAATAGGGATACCCTAGATTATTTAAAAACTCTGCAAATTCAGCCTGTTCTTGAGGCGGTACCTGCATGCCTACCAGCACGCGACCAAAGTCTGCACCGTGGTTGCGGTAGTGGAACAAGCTAATGTTCCAGTCGTGTCCCATGCTGTCTAGAAACTTCATCAAAGCACCTGGTTTTTCAGGGAATTCGAAGCGGTAGACCACTTCGTGTTCGGCCTGTGGCGCGCGTCCGCCAACTAAATGACGGAGATGTAATTTAGCCATTTCATTATCGGTCAAATCAAGAGTAGCTAAACTTTCTGACTGCAAAGCTGCAATCAAATTTGCTGTTTCCAGTGGGTCATGCACAGCAACACCAACAAAAATGTGCGCTTCATTTGGGTCGGAATAACGGTAATTAAACTCTGTGATGTTACGATTACCTAGTAAGTTACAGAAGGCTTTAAAAGCACCAGGCCTTTCTGGAATGGATACCGCTAACACTGCTTCACGATGTTCACCAGTTTCTGCGCGCTCTGCCACAAAACGCAGGCGGTCAAAATTCATATTGGCACCAGAAGCAATTCCGACAAGGGTTTTGCCAGTTATATTTTCGCGTTCGACATAAGCTTTTAGCCCGGCTACAGCTAGCGCACCAGCAGGCTCTAAAATGCTGCGAGTATCTTCAAACACATCTTTAATCGCGGCGCAAATTGCGTCATTATCTACCACAATCATTTCGTCAACATATTGCTGACAAAGCCCAAAAGTGTGTTCGCCTACTTGTTTCACAGCTGCGCCATCGGCAAATAAGCCCACTTGCTCTAGCACTACCCGTTTGTTTTGCTTTAGAGACTCTGTCATTGCTTCAGCATCTTTTGCCTCTACGCCGATAATTTTAATCTCTGGGCGCTTCGCTTTCACATAAGCCGCAATACCAGCCAATAAGCCACCACCACCTACGCAGCAAAATATTGCTTCAATGGGCTCTGGGTGCGCATTTAAAATTTCCATGCCAATCGTACCTTGTCCAGCAATCACATCGGGGTCATCGTAGGGATGTACAAAAGTCAAATTTTGCGTTTTTTCTAACTTAAGTGCGTGCACATAAGCGTCTGAATAACTATCGCCAAACAGCACCACCTCTGCGCCTCGCGCTTTTACGGCATCAATTTTGATGACAGGCGTTGTTGTTGGCATCACAATTACTGCACGGCAGTTTAATTTTTGCGCACTTAAGGCCACGCCTTGCGCGTGATTGCCCGCAGAGGCAGAAATGACGCCACGTTTTAGCGCTTCTGCTGGTAAACTAACCATCTTATTATAGGCGCCGCGCAACTTAAATGAGAACACGGGTTGCATATCCTCACGCTTTAACAATACGCGGTTATGAATGCGCGCTGATAAGTTTGGCTGAAACTCTAGCGGCGTGTTTTTTGCCACGTCATAAACGCGTGAATTTTCTATTTTTCCTAAATAGTCGATTGTCATTGTGGATTTTTAATTGCGGCCTAGCAGTGTATAGTTATGCTTTTACAGATTATAAAGAATTTTAAGGAAATAGCATGGCATTTACGCAGGATGAGCTAAAGCAACAGGTTGCCAAAGCGGCAGTAGAGTACGTAAAAAGTGGCATTATTGGTGTGGGTACAGGCTCAACCGCCAACTTTTTTATTGAAGAGCTAGCCAAAGTTAAAAGTAAAATTGATGGCGCCGTAGCAAGCAGTGAGGCAACCGCACAACGCCTGCGTGGTCATGGTATAGAAGTGTTTGATTTAAACAGCATCGACGGCATGGATATTTATGTCGATGGCGCGGATGAGATTACCGAGCATCTGCACATGCTTAAAGGCGGCGGCGGGGCACTCACGCGCGAGAAAATCGTGGCCGCAGTAGCTAAGCAATTTATTTGCATTTGCGACGAGAGCAAATATGTGCCGGTATTGGGTAAGTTTCCATTACCTGTAGAAGTGTTGCCGATGGCAAAAAGCTATGTGGCGCGCGAGCTAGTGAAACTGGGTGGACAACCAAAATTACGTGACTTTACCACCGATAATGGAAACGTGATCTTAGATGTGTGGGGTTTGAATATTCCTGACCCAATCGCGATGGAAGCAAAAATCAACCAAATCGTCGGTGTGGTGACGAATGGTTTATTTGCTGCTCGCCCAGCAAATGTGCTGTTGTTGGCGACGGCAGATGGTGTGAAAACCTTTAAGAAATAACATCAACTCCCAATTTTGCTGTGCTGCTCGTCGCAGAAAGGGGATTTAAAACCATGGGGAGGGTTGGGTAAGCTACTTGCCCTTCGAACTGGTTAACTGATTGCTCCGCTCAAATAAAACTAGCAATAGCTCTGGATTAATTAGTATCACGATACCCACTAAAGCCATAATAGTACTAATTAAGAACACGGTAAGGTCAGTAATATAGCCACTGGGTTCATGGTCTAGAATCCCATATGGAATTTTCCAAGTTAGTAACTGAATAACAGCACTGTATAACATCGTTGTGCTTACGCCATACATCCCCGCTTTGGGGCTGTCTAAGGTAAACAACAAAACAATAAAAATAAATATTCCAGTATTTATTAAACAGTCGTAGTCAGCTTCTAGACAGGTGGAATTTTCATGCTATCTTGCTAGTTCAATTAGAGCGGTTAGCTTTTAGGCGGTACATACCCACTCGCCGTATCCGCACCATCCCCAAAAAAGTATTTCTCAGTTTGCTCTTTTAAATATTGCCTTGCTGATGGATCTGCTAAGCTCAGGCGATTCTCGTTTACCAGCATGGTTTGTTGTTTAAGCCATGCTGCCCATGCTTCTTTGCTGACGTTCATATAGATTTTTTTACCTAATTCGCCTGGGTAGGGCGGAAAGTCCATTCCATCTGCTTCTTTACCTAATTTAACGCAATTGACTGTTCGTGCCATAAGGTTACTCATTTTTGCTAAAAACAGTATCATAGCGCATGTTAAATTTGGCGTGATTAATTAATTACTAAAGCCAAGGTAAATAGCAAAGGAAAGTAATGGAAAGTCCCTTTAAAGGTAAAACAGGTTTGCGTCGTTTGATTAACGCGTTTGGTTACTCGGCAGAAGGTTTTGCCGCTGCGTTTAAACATGAAGATGCGTTTCGTCAAGAGGTGTTTTTGGCTTGCGTACTTATCCCGCTGGGGCTTTATTTAGGCAAAACCAATATCGAAAAAATTATGCTGGCCGGTGCGATTTTATTGGTACTTATCGTTGAGCTGCTTAACTCGTCTATCGAAGCATCGGTCGATCACACCTCTATTGAGCGGCATCCGTTGGCAAAGCGCGCTAAAGATATTGGTAGCGCGGCGGTTTTTGTGGCTTTGGGTAATTTCTTTTTGGTGTGGGGTTTGGTGCTATTTGGCTAGCTACTTTTTCTTGGCTCTGGGGTGTGCTTGGTCATACACTTTGGTCAAATGTTGATAGTCTAAATGTGTGTAAACCTGTGTGGTGCTAATGTTGGCGTGGCCTAACATCTCTTGCACAGCTCGTAAATCCTGACTGCTTTGTAACACATGACTGGCAAAGCTGTGGCGCAACATATGCGGATGCACAGATGAGTTGATGCCTTGCTTGATTGACCATTCTTTCATGCGATATTGAATGTTTCTGGCAGAAATACGCCTGCCCTGTAAGCCAATAAAAACGGCCTTCTCGGCAGGGTTCTTTATTAGCAAATTTGTACGACTTTTTAGCCATTTTTGTATCGCTTCCATGGCGTGGCTACCCAAAGGCACAATGCGCGTTTTGTTGCCTTTACCTGTTACCGTTACCGTGCCTTCAGAAAAATCTAGCGCATCAATATTCAAGTTGACCAGCTCACTCAAACGTAACCCAGACGAATAAAAAAGCTCTAAAATTGCATGGTCGCGCAAGCTTAAAGTTGCGTCATCGCTAATATTCACAAGCTTTACAGCTTGCTCAATGGATAGTGCTTGCGGCAAAGTTTTGGGTGATTTTGGTGCGCGTAAACCAATGACAGGGTTATTGGAAAAACCTTTGCGATTGACTAAAAAATCAAAAAATCCGCGCCAACTGGAAAGCATACGTGCGATACTTTTACCGCCCAAACCTTTGCTGTGTAAAGTGGCGATAAAACGGCGAATGTGTATATTTTGCAGGCTGTTAAGCGCAGTTTCTCCAGTTAAATTAAGCAGATGCTTGATGTCACGGGCATAATTTTCACGGGTGAGCGGACTTAGGCCGCGCTCAAAATTTAAGAAATTAAGATATTCAGTTAAAAAATCCACATTGCTTATTCAGTTTTAATTTAGGCGATATCAACATGACGAGATAAGGCAGCACTAATATGCTCGGTTAGTTTCTGCAAGAAATCCGTGCCCATGCCCACATAAAAGCGCTCAACTTGGTCGCTAGAGAGCGCCAAAAAGCCAAAGGTAGTTTCGCCTCGAAGTGGCAACACCGCTACAGAAGCGGCGGTTTCGATAAACCAGTCATCTAAATCTACGCTGGTTGGTGTGGCGCCACAATACACGTTATGCACGTTTTTAAGCCATGCTTGCGTAGCTTCTGGCGTGTCGCTAAAAACAAGATTTGCTTCGTCTGTGCTATTGAGCGGCGCTGCCCAAATTCGCAAGTAGGTCTCAGCAATATTGAAAACTTCGGGCAGGTGATGACTAATGAGCTGTTCAACAGCGTCAAAACTTTTGGCTTGTTGCAACAAAACCGTGAAGCGATTTATTTTGTTGGCAATCGCATCATTTTCCTCAGCGTTTAACACCAATTCGGCAAAACGCTCTTCTAAGGCATTAATTTTGTCGCGCTGTGCAAGCTGCTGCCGCTCGGCTAGCGAAATTGTGCCGTCACCGTGCGGGCTGGGCAGATAAATGTCTGCGAGCAAAGAAGCGTTTTCTTCAAAAAATTGTGGATTATCTTTTAGGTAATTTTTTACATCAGTTGCTTCCATTATTTCCCCTTCATCTACTTCAATCGCTAAATTTCAATTTGACCTTCAAACACAATTTCAGCAGGCCCGCTCATCATGACTGCGTCGCCATGCCAATCAATTTTAAGTTGCCCGCCGCGCGTATTAACTAACACTGGTGATTGCAGCAAGCCAAGCTGAATCCCGCTGACAACCGCTGCACAAGCGCCTGTGCCGCAACTCAAGGTTTCGCCGCTGCCTCGCTCATAAACCCTCAGTTTAATTTCATGTGGGTTAACGATTTGCATAAAGCCCGCATTAACGCGTTGCGGAAAACTGGCATGTGATTCAATTTGCGGACCAAGGTCGCTTACATTTGCAGTATCTACATTATCCACCAAAGTGACTGCGTGAGGGTTGCCCATAGAAACAGCTGAAATGCTAATTGTTCGGTTATTAAGTGTGAGCGCATATTCACTTTGCTTGGACTCGACCAAGAATGGAATTTGCGTAGGCTCAAAGCGCGGTTTACCCATGTTAACCGTCACTTGACCATCTTCTTGTAACTTTAGCGAAATAATACCGCTTGCAGTTTCAACGACAATTTCATGTTTATTTGTTAAACCCTTATTCACTACAAATCGAACAAAGCAGCGTGCGCCATTCCCGCATTGCTCTACTTCACCACCATCTGCGTTAAAAATACGATAGCAAAAATCCACATTGGGTGTGTTGGTCCTTTCAACGAGTAAAAGTTGATCGCAACCCACTCCAAAAAAACGATTGGCGATTTTTTTTATTTGGATTGCATTTAGCGATACGGGTGATGTAAAGGCATCAACCACTACAAAATCGTTGCCTGCGCCCTGCATTTTGGTGAACTTAAGTTGCATAATGTATTAATATCACTGAATTAGGTTGTATCTTTATGCGTCAATATTTGTCTCCATACTGTCACAAAAAATCGCGTATAATAGCACTCTTGTCCTGACTTGCTTGCTTCAGCCTTTAGTAAGCGCGTCATTTCAATTTATTAAACTTTCTTTTCAAGGCGCACTCATGACTCAAAGCAACAATGAATATTTATTTACCTCTGAATCAGTTTCAGAAGGACATCCAGACAAACTCGCTGACCAAGTATCCGATAGTATTTTAGATGCCATTTTAGCACAAGACCCAACTGCTCGCGTCGCTGCAGAAACCTTAGCTAACACTGGCTTAGTAGTGCTTGCAGGCGAAATTACAACTACTGCAAATGTTGATTATATTAAAGTGGCCCGCGATGCGATTAAACGAATTGGCTATGATAATACTGAATACGGTATCGATTACAAAGGTTGTGCTGTATTGGTGGCGTATGACAAACAATCACCCGATATTGCACAAGGTGTAGATAACGCAAATGACGACCCACTCGATCAAGGTGCAGGTGACCAAGGCTTGATGTTTGGCTATGCCGTTAACGAAACACCACAACTGATGCCACTCCCTATTTGGTTAAGTCATCGATTAATGGAGCGACAAGCTGCACTCCGTAAAGACGGTCGTTTGCCATGGTTACGCCCAGATGCGAAATCACAAGTTACCGTGCAATATATCGATGGCAAGCCACACAAAATCGATACCGTGTTGATTTCAACGCAACACGCCCCAGAAATGGAACTTAAAGACATTCGCGAAGCGGTGATTGAGGAAATTATTAAGCCGATGTTGCCAAAAGAGCTTATTAAAGGCGAGATTAAATACTTGGTAAATCCGACTGGACGATTTGTCGTGGGCGGCCCACAAGGAGATTGTGGTTTAACTGGCCGTAAAATTATTGTTGATACCTATGGAGGTGCAGCACCTCATGGTGGTGGCGCATTCTCTGGAAAAGACCCATCAAAAGTTGACCGTAGTGCGGCATATGCAGGTCGCTATGTGGCTAAAAACATCGTAGCGGCAGGCTTGGCAGATAAATGTTTGGTTCAAGTGAGTTATGCAATTGGCGTGGCACAACCAACCAGCGTGATGGTTGAAACTTATGGTACTGGTAAAGTTTCTAATGAAATTTTGACAGCTTTAGTACGTGAGCATTTTGATTTGCGTCCAAAAGGAATTGTTAAAATGTTGGACTTACTTCGTCCTATTTATTCAAAAACTGCTGCTTATGGTCACTTTGGCCGTGATGAGCCAGAATTTACTTGGGAAGCGACTGATAAAGTAAATGCATTAAAAGCGGCACTTTAGTCTCTCAAATCCACAGATATATAGTTCAGAGTTAGCTTTAAACTCTGTACTATATGTTAAAAACCATCGCAACAAATCAAGTCAGAAAAGGAATGTTTATCCATTCGCTAAAAGGCGCATGGATAGACCATCCATTTTGGAAGCAAGCTTTTAAGCTTACAGATGCTGATGACCTAAAAAAACTCCAAGATAGTGTAATTAAACAGGTAGTCATTGACACCTCTAAAGGCTTGGATGTTTTACAAAAATCCCCAGATGTAGCTGTTGAAAAAAAGCCAGAGGAACCCCTCCCAGAGGTTTCTGCCAAGGAAATACCCGCTATTAACCGTATTCCGGCAAGCAGAGAGCGTGCAAAGGCCAAACGTGCCATCGCTTCTTCTAAAAAAGCGGTGGTTTCGATGTTCAATGATGTACGCATGGGCAAGGCGATTAATACAGAGAGTCTTGCACCATTAGTTGATGAAATTTCAGCCTCATTGAACCGAAATGAAGGCGCACTTATTAGTCTTGTGCGGCTTAAAACTTCGGATGATTACACTTACATGCACAGTGTTGCGGTTTGCGCGTTGATGGTTGCCTTGGCAAGACAGATGGGCTTGTCGGAAGCGGAAATTAAACAGGCTGGACTTGCTGGGCTACTCCATGATGTTGGTAAAGCTACTATCCCAGTTGAGGTATTAAATAAACCTGGCGCACTGACTTCGGAAGAGTTTATTTTAATTAAGTTACATCCTGAACGCGGCCATGAATTGCTTTTGAAAGGGCAAGTTAAAGATGAAGTTGCTTTGGATGTTTGTTTGCATCATCACGAAAAAATAGATGGTTCAGGTTATCCACACAAACTAAGTGGCAATCAAATTAGTTTATTTGCCAAAATGGGGGCAGTATGTGACGTGTATGATGCCATTACCTCAAACCGTCCTTATAAAGCGGGATGGGATCCTGGGACTTCTTTGCATACAATGGCGCAATGGAAAGGTCATTTTGATGATGTGGTATTTAAGGCCTTTGTAAAGTCTGTGGGCATTTACCCTATTGGTACTATGGTGTTGCTCAAGTCTAATAGACTGGGTGTCGTGATTGATCAAAGCCCGAACGATTTGCTTTCCCCTTTGGTGAAAGTATTTTTTTCAACTAAATCTAAACTCCGCATTCCCGTCGAGGTGGTAGATTTGTCTAAGCTTGGCGTTGCTGACCAAATAATTGGCCATGAAGATCCTGCAGCTTGGGGCATTGAAGATGTAGATGATTTATGGAATCAAAATGATTTATGGTAAGCAGAATTTTTGAAATTTAAATTAATCGTAGTACAATAAGCGAATTACCGAGGAACGTTGCGAGAGCTTTCATGGCTCCTAGGCTCGGTTTGCAAGATAAAGCTTTAACTTTTTTAAGCATCTTGTAACGGCGTTCACCTATTTTTAAACCGTGCCAGACACGGGAATTGGGTGAACAAAGCTGAAACTTTTTCAAACCCCCATTCTCCTGCTGGTCACAATTAATTCAAGGATTTTAAATGAATACCGTGACTGACAACCAAGACTTTATTATTGCCGATATTAATTTAGCGGCATTCGGACGCAAGGAAATTGCGATTGCTGAAACTGAAATGCCTGGCTTAATGGCGATTCGTGAAGAGTATGCTAAATCTCAACCATTAAAAGGTGCGCGCATAACTGGCTCACTTCATATGACGATTCAAACTGCAGTGTTGATTGAAACACTAAAAGACTTAGGCGCTGAAGTGCGTTGGGCATCTTGCAACATTTACTCTACGCAAGACCATGCAGCTGCAGCGATTGCGGCTGGTGGAACTGCTGTTTTCGCGATTAAAGGCGAAACATTGGAAGAGTATTGGGATTACACGCACCGTATTTTTGAATGGGCAGATGGTAGCTATAGCAACATGATTCTAGATGATGGTGGCGACGCGACTTTATTGCTACATTTGGGTACGCGCGCAGAAAAAGATTTAACTGTTGTTGCAAATCCAACTAGTGAAGAAGAAATATGCCTTTTTAATGCCATCAAAGAAAAATTAAAGGTTTCACCAAACTGGTATTCTGTTCGTCTAGCCGCTATTAAGGGCGTTACAGAAGAAACCACAACTGGCGTGCATCGTTTATATCAAATGCATAAAGAAGGAAAGTTAGCTTTCCCAGCAATCAACGTGAATGATTCAGTAACAAAATCAAAATTTGACAATTTATACGGCTGCCGCGAAAGTTTGGTTGATGCGATTAAACGCGCAACTGATGTGATGATTGCAGGTAAAGTGGCAGTTGTTGCAGGTTACGGAGATGTAGGTAAGGGTTCAGCACAGGCTTTGCGTGCGCTTTCAGCACAAGTTTGGGTGACGGAAATTGATCCGATTTGCGCTTTACAAGCCGCGATGGAAGGTTATCGTGTAGTAACCATGGATTATGCTTGTGAGCATGCAGATATTTTTGTCACTGCGACTGGCAATTACCATGTGATTACGCATGACCATATGGCAAAAATGAAAGAGCAAGCGATTGTATGTAACATTGGCCACTTTGATAACGAAATTGATGTAGCCAGTTTGGAAAAATACGAGTGGGATGAAATTAAGCCACAAGTGGACCATGTGATTTTCCCTGATGGCAAACGCATTATTCTTCTGGCAAAAGGTCGTTTGGTCAACCTAGGCTGCGGCACAGGGCATCCAAGCTATGTGATGAGCTCTAGTTTTGCGAATCAAACTATTGCGCAAATTGAATTATTCACTAAAAATGCCAATTATCCTGTGGGCGTATATACTTTACCCAAGCATTTGGATGAAAAAGTGGCTGTGTTGCAACTGAAAAAGTTAAATGCGCAACTAACGCGCCTCACAGCGCAGCAGGCCGCGTATATTGGCGTCACACAAGATGGTCCCTACAAGACAGATCACTATCGGTATTAATAAGCGTTATAAAGGAGATTCGGGCATGAAATTATTATTAGGTTGGTTGCTCAATGCCTTAGCATTGCTTGCGGTAGCTTATTTCGTGCCCGATATTCATATTTCTGGTTTGGCTGTTGCTTTAATTGCGGCAGTAGTCATTGGCTTGGTGAATGTTCTCATTAAGCCAATTTTAGTAATTTTGACTTTGCCAGTAACAATATTGACACTCGGTTTGTTTATTTTGGTGATTAATGGCGCCTTGTTTTGGGGCGTTGGACATGTGCTACAAGGTTTTACAGTGAGCTCGTTTAAGGCCGGCATTATCGGTGCGCTTGCCTACAGCGTAATTTCTTGGCTACTTTCAGCCTTACTTATTAGTAAAAAAGATTAAAAATTAAGTGCAAAATATTCCATTAAGTTTTGAGTTCTTCCCGCCAAAAACTGCAGATGGTATTGCCCATTTGCGTGAAGCGCGCTTGCAATTGGCTGCGTTTAAACCTGAGTTTTTTTCTGTAACGTTTGGAGCGGGCGGCTCTACTCGTGATAGAACCATGGATACCGTGTTTGAAATTCAGGCAGAAGGACACCAAGCAGCGCCTCATATCTCTTGTATTTCGTCGAGTAAAGATGAAATACGAGAATTATTGAAAGCTTATCAAGCAAAAAATATCAAACACCTAGTGACTCTTCGTGGCGATGTGCCTTCTGGCGAAGTAAGTGTGGGCGATTTTAAATACGCTGCCGAGTTGGTAGCGTTTATCCGCAAGGAAACTGGCGATTGGTTTCATATAGAAGTGGCTGCATACCCCGAGTTTCACCCAGAGGCGATTTCCGCAGAAAAGGATATTGCTAACTTTAAGCGCAAAATTGAGGCAGGCGCTGATTCGGCCATTACACAATATTTTTACAATGCAGACGCGTATTTTAGATTTGTAGATTCCTGTCAAAAGGAAGGTATTAAAGTGCCAATCGTGCCAGGGGTGATGCCGATTTATAATTATACGCAATTGGCACGCTTTTCTGGTATTTGCGGGGCAGAAATTCCGCGCTGGTTGCGTTTGCGCTTAGAGGCTTATGCAGACGATTTGCCGTCGCTACGAGCCTTTGGTACAGATGTTGTGAGTGAACTATGCGCTAATCTGCTTGCGTCTGGCGCGCCAAGCTTGCATTTTTATACACTTAACCAAGCTGGAATAATTAGCAATATTCTGAACAATGTTGGCGCTGAAAATAGCTAATATTATTGTGTAGTTAAGCCACGCGGATTAAAAAGCGCATCTTCAACAAACAAATAGTCTTTTTCACGGCCTTTATTCCATAAAGCCATCATTGTAATCCAGCGCGTTTCCTCGATTTTAATTTCAACCTGTTTCAATGCCATGGCGCGATCGATAATTAAATCACGCTCCATATCATTAATGACATTGGCTTGCTGAAGGAAAATGATAAACCCAAGGCTTTCTGTGCTGATTTTATCAAGTTCAGCTTCTGTAAAAGCGCGGAGTGAAGTTGCTTTATGGCAGTATGTTTCTTCAGAGGCGGAGAGCATGAATTTCATTTGTTGAAACCAATCAAAAGCGCCCAAAATGTCACCATGTTCGAACCCTGCCGCAGAGAGTTCTTGCTCCATTATTTCATCATTAGAGAGCGAATTTAGATCTGGTAAGGTATGGTTAGCAAAATAATTTTCAAACATGAAAACCAGCACTTCAAACATAGTTACACTTCCTCTCCGATTGGGTTTAATTGTTCATACTAGGCGTTGGTACTTTCCGCCTGTTAAGGTCGTTATTCTGCCTTCCAATTCCAATAGCGTAAGCATGGAGGAAAGCGTGTCGGCGGTCAAGCCTGTGAGGTTTAATAGCGTATCGAAATTGATGGCATCAAACCCCATAGAAGCCAATAGCTTATTGGGCTCCGTGGGTGTTTGACCTGTTTGGGCTAATGACCCGAATGGGCTAATGGTTTGAGCGCTAAATATTATTTCTTCAAGTATGTCCGCAGTGCTTTCAACCAATTTTGCACCTTGCTTAATCAGCTGATGACAACCTTTAGAAACTGGCGAATGAATTGAGCCAGGAATGGCAAATACTTCGCGGCCTTGCTCAGCGGCTAAACGAGCAGTGATGAGCGAGCCACTATTTATATTTGCTTCCACCACAAGGCAGCCTAAACTTAAGCCGCTAATGAGCCGATTGCGGCGCGGAAAGTTTTGTGCTTTTGAAGGCGTGCCAAGCGGGAATTCTGAAACAATTAGGCCGCGTTCTGCAATTTTGTGTGCCAAATCACGGTGTTTTGCAGGGTATACAATATCTAAACCTGTACCCACAACAGCAATGGTTGCACCATTACTTTTAAGTGCGCCACGATGCGCAGCACCATCAATTCCAAGCGCCATGCCGCTCACTACACATATGCCTTGATCACACAAGCTTTGCGCAAAATCTTCGGCATTTTTTTCGCCCTGTGGTGTTGCGCTTCGGCTACCCACCATCGCAATGCTAGGGTGGTTCAACCATTTTAAATGACCAATGACATAAAGAATGGCAGGTGGATTGCTGATTTCTAAAAGTTTCTTTGGGTAGGCTTCATCGGCCAGCGTGATGATATGCGCATGGTCCCTTTTCAGCCAATCGAGCGTTGGCTGGGCATGTTCTAAATTCGGCCCATTGCTAATGTTTGCTGCAAATTCACTGCTTACAACTTCGAGCAACTGGCTAATATTGGCACTATATACACCATTTGGTGAGCCAAATTTTGCCAGTAGCTGGCAAACGCTAGAGTTGCCTAGACCGGGAATCTGATTAAGTGCAACCCACTGCGCTAGTTCATCAATCTCGGTTAGGCTTTGCGGCATTTAGGGCGTGCGCACCGTGTCTAGCGTGTAAATCGCATCTGTCTCGTTCATAATCAAGCCATATGAGACACGATCGAATGTTCTAAATAGCATTAACAAGCCTACGCGCTCGTCAGGTAATTTGACTTGGCCAGGTTCAAGTACTAATTCTGGCGGAGGATCTTTTCTTAAATTCACTTCTTTCATGCCGTCTTCACGGGTTTTAACGTCAATATTCACTTCTTTTAATTTTGGCTTTTCTTCAACTACTTTGGTGTCATCATCCCGTTTATATTCTGGATCTCGAATGATTTTGCCATAACGATAAATCGCCAATACGTGGCCAGGCTCCAAGCCATCAGCTTCACCTTTATTAATCGTCACTACTGAATTTGGCCCAGCCTCTGCAACGCCACCATAAACACTCAAAATTCTACCGTTAATTTCTTTATCGGGTGCGTGTGGCACAAAGCTGGTTTTAAATTCGTCGGGAGAAACTACTAATCGATCTTTGGTAAAAATTTCTTCTTTTGCACGCACGATATCACCGCTAGCTGGCGCGCCATATTGTGTGACATTTAAATCGCCTAAGTATACAGCCTCGGTTCCAAGCACTTCCTTGGTGTCGGGGTCGGTAAGCACTTGGCCTGGACGATAAACATTCCAATGCTCGCCTTCGCCTGCATTCAATTGGTTCACGTAGACACGCGTACCGGGACTTAATACTACCCGATTTTCTTGATTACCAATAATGCGTGGAGATTTGTCAAGCTGGCCATTCTCAATCAATAAAGGTTGGCTTAAGAATGGTGTAATCACTTTAGGAGATATCGATTGAATCGCTTCGCTTGCTAGCGGCTCTTCACGAACGCCAGGTTGTAAAGTTACCGTTTCGTGTAGCAAACGCAACTGCGGCGAACCGCTGCTGGTGTCCAGTACCACCACATCGCCGGGGTAAATCCAGTGCGGATTTTTAATCTCAGCACGGTTCATTTTCCAAATATTTGGCCACTTCCATGGGTCTTTTAGAAATTTGCTAGAAATACCCCACAAGGTGTCGCCCTTTTTAACCGTATATTGGTCAGGGTGGTTTTTTTGCAGATCAATATTCTCGGCAAAGGCACTGGTGCTTAGGCATCCAAGCGCAAGGAGCGTTATAATATGACGATGAATTTTTTTATTAAACATGAATGACCTCGGTCAAAAAATAGCGGGAATTAACCGCGAAGTTGCATTAAATTTAGCATGTAATTCATTAAGAAATCAAGCTTTTTTACTAAAACAAAACCATTTATGACTACCTTAACCATATTAAATTACCCAGATCCACGTTTGCACAAGGTGGCAAAACCAATTGCAGAGGTGAATAACGCAATTCGTAAATTAGTAGATGACATGGCAGAAACCATGTATGCCGCGCCAGGCATAGGTTTGGCGGCCACACAGGTAGATCAGCATATTCAACTCATTGTGATTGATACCTCAAAAGAACAAAATAATTTGCTGATTTTTATCAACCCTAAAATTGTTGCAAAAAGCGGACAAAAGGAATATGAAGAGGGTTGCTTATCAGTTCCTGGTGTATACGAAAACGTGACACGCGCAGAAAAAATTACAGTAGAGGCGCTCGATAAAGAGGGTAAATTATTTAAAATTGATGCTGATGGCCTACTTGCTGTTTGCATTCAGCATGAAATGGATCACCTTTTGGGCAAGGTCTTTGTTGAATATCTTTCGCCACTCAAGCGTGGGCGTATCAAAACCAAGATGCTTAAGCATGCGCGTGAAATCACTCGCAATTCCTACTAAGATGAAATTAATTTTTGCGGGAACGCCCGAATTTGCAGTACCTGCTCTACAAGGCTTAATTGATGCGGAGTTTGAGGTGGGCATGGTTTTAACGCAGCCTGATCGACCAGCCGGACGTGGCTTGCAGCTTAAAGCCAGTCCGGTTAAGCAGCTCGCCTTACAGCATGGTTTGAATGTTTGTCAGCCGGAAACGCTTAAACTGCCTCAAGTTCAGGCTGAAATCGTTGCCGTAAAAGCTGATGCGCTGATTGTGGCAGCTTATGGCTTAATTATTCCAACTGCTTTGTTAAATCTTTTTCCAAAAGGTTGCTATAACATTCATGGTTCGTTATTGCCGCGTTGGCGCGGTGCGGCGCCGATACATCGCGCGATTTTGGCGGGCGATGCTGAGACCGGCGTGACGATTATGGAAGTTGTGCCCAAATTGGATGCTGGCGCGATGGTAAGTAAATGGGCAACGCCTATCTGCGACACTGACACCACGCAAACTTTGCACGACGCGATTGCCAAAGAAGGTGCGGCACTCATGGTGCAAGCCATGCAACAACTCAAAAGCACGGGTAGCCTATCTGCCGAGCCGCAAGATGAAAGCTTGGTGACTTATGCCCATAAATTGGAAAAAACCGAATGTCCGATTAACTGGGCGAAGAGTGCGCTGGATATTTCTCGACAAGTGCGGGCGTTTAATCCTTTTCCCGTGGCCACCGCACAGTTTCGCGGAGAGACGATGAAAATCTGGTTTGCCACAGTTTCCAATGAGCAAAAAATGGCAACCGCTGGCGAAATCATTGCGCTAGGGCCCAATATCCATGCGGCTTGCGGGCAGGGTGTTTTAGAGATTCACGAGTTGCAAATGCCAGGCGGCAAGCGCCAGACAGCAGCGCAATTTATTCAAGGTCAGCATGTGAAAATGGGCGAATTTTTTAGTTAAGCGCTTGAATTTAAGCACTTTAGCAGCATATTCGTAGTAACATTATTTTTTCGATTGGGAGATTTAAATGTTCGGTAACTGGCTAAAAACCTTTATGCTAATGGCCGCTATCACAGCCTTATTTGGTGTGGTCGGCGGCTTGCTTGGAGGAGGTAACGGCATGTTGTTGGCATTAGCATTTGCGGGATGTATGAACGTTTATGCCTATTGGTTTAGTGACAAGGCAGTGCTCAAGATGTACAACGCACAAGAGGTTACACCAGACAACGCGCAATTTTCCAGCTATTACAATATGGTGAAAGAACTTGCTCAAAATGCAGAGTTGCCGATGCCAAAAGTCTATGTGATAGATGAACAGCAACCTAACGCATTTGCCACGGGCCGAAACCCAGAAAATGCAGCGGTGGCAGCTACGGCGGGCATTATGCAAATTTTGAGCGAACGTGAATTGCGTGGCGTTATGGCGCATGAGCTTTCACACGTTAAACATCGTGATACGCTCATTTCAACGATTTCAGCTACCATGGCGGGTGCCATCTCATCTATCGCCCAATTTGGTATGTTCTTTGGTGGCGGGCGTAGTCAAGATGGCGAACGTAGTAACCCGATTATCGGCATACTTATGATGTTTTTAGCCCCTCTTGCTGCATCGCTTATTCAAATGGCGATTTCGCGTAGCCGTGAGTTTGAGGCCGATAGAATGGGCGCGGAAATTAGCAAAGATCCTAAATCGTTAGCGGATGCGCTCACCAAAATCCACAATTACGCACATCAGATTCCCAACCAAACAGCCGAGATGCATCCAGAGACAGGGCAGATGATGATTATTAACCCGCTTTCAGGTGTATCGTTCGATAGTTTGTTCAGCACACACCCGAAGACGGAGGAGCGGGTGGCGAGATTGATGGCAATGGCCAGTGCGTATTAGTTTCATAACTTTGTAAGGGGTGCAGAAATGTCAGATTATCCGATTACAAGCTAGAGAACTAATTCATTGAAAATCGCGAAACAAATGATCATCTACTAAGGGGATTGAAAAGCGAGCATCCCTGCTACTAATCAAGTAAAATCGGGCTTTAAGCATTTTCAGCCTGAAAGTCATTTTTGTATATTTCCCAACAAATCGCTGCAACTGCAGTCAATATCGTCTTGTCTGGCCGCAATTTAACCTTGGCACTGCCCGAGGCGATGAAGCTGCACCCAAAGGCTACACCGCAACAGCGTGGCGCGGCGGCTGATTTAAGCTACGGTACGCTGAGATTTTATGGCGAGGTTAATGCTTACTTACAGCAATTACTAGAAAAGCCGTTGTCTTCTGAAATTATCACTAACTTATTACAAGTGGCTATTTATCAACTTCTGCACGATAAAGCCGATGATTTTACTGTGGTGAATCAAGCAGTTAAAGCGGCAGGTGACGCCAAGCCGCGCTGGGCAAAAAGCTTGGTAAATGGCGTGCTGCGCAATTTTTTGCGGCAAAAAGATGCGTTAAAAAGCAAGATTGAGGCGAGCGAAAGCGCGTTATATTCATACCCGCAGTGGTGGATTGATAGGCTCAAGAGCCAATATCCGCACGGGTGGCAGGGTATATTAGAAACTGGCAACATGCATCCACCCATGACGTTGCGCGTCAATCGCAGGCAAATTAGCGCATCTGACTATTTGCAATTATTGGCGCGGCAGGATATTGAAGCGACGCACTTGGGCGGCGATGCAGTTTTGTTGAAAAAACCTGTGCCTGTTGAGCAAGTGCCGGGTTTTGTTGATGGCGTTGTTTCAGTGCAGGATTATGGCGCGCAATTGGCGGCACATTTGTTAGACATACCCTGCGAGCTACCTATAACCAAATCAATGACCATGCAGGTTTTAGACGCATGCGCAGCACCCGGTGGAAAAACAGGGCATATTTTGGAGCTTGCAAACGTTGATTTGACGGCAGTTGATAGTGACCAAATGCGCTTAAGGCGTGTTGCAGAAAATTTAACGCGGCTGAAATTAAGCGCCAATTTGCAGGTGGGCGACGCAGCAACTTGGGCTTCGGATACTCAATTCGACCGCATTTTGGCAGATGTGCCATGCACTGCGTCTGGCATCGTGCGAAGACACGTTGATATTAAATGGTTGCGTCGAGAGGCAGATATTGTTTCATTTGCGCAACAACAGTCGGCAATTTTGCAACATTTGTGGCATTTATTGTCAAAAGGCGGTAAATTGCTTTATGTTACATGTTCGATATTTGTTGAGGAAAATCAACAGCAAATCGATTATTTTTTACGGAAAAATGCTGATGCAACTCAATTACCAATTTTGTTGACTAAAGACTTAGCTGAAAATATTCATATTCAAAATGGTCAACTCATTCCAAATAGTCATCATGATGGCTTCTTTTATGCGCTTTTGCAAAAAAATTAGAGTCGCTTTTGCGCTGCTGTTTGTGTTTGCTTACGCGTTGGCAGCGTCTAGCAGCATAGTTATTAAAAATGCAGATTTAAAATTGCTAGATAACGCTTATATACTGAGTGCAGATTCAGAACTGACATTTGATGAGTCGATTGAAGAGGCTATCAATAAAGGCGTGCCACTTAACTTTTTGGTTGAATTTCAATTAGTGAGCCCGCGGAAATATTGGTTTGATAATGAAATTGTGACAAATACCACTAGTTTTACTTTAAGTTATCACGCGCTAAGTCGCCAGTATCTAGTCAGTCATAATGGACATCAAAACTCTTATGAAACCCTGAGCGAGGCCAAACTGGAGTTGGAGCAAATAGACGACTGGAAGGTCTTTGAAAAGAGTATGGTTGATAAAAAACAAGGCTATAAGGCAAGCTTGTCAATGCGGCTTGATCAGAGCAAATTGCCTAAAGCTTTGCAGGTTGAGGCGATAGGTTCCGAGAGTTGGAATTTAAAATCGCAAATGTTTGATTGGCTACCCAAAGAGTTGAGCAAATAGTATGAGATACATTGTACTTGTAAGTGTCGCTTTTGGTTTGATGTTGCTCTACCTGTTGTCGCTTGCAAGTGCGAATACTGCAATTTCGGGTGATTATTACAAAATTCTGCTGTACCTCAATATCGGTATAGCGTCGGTTCTAATCGTGCTTATCGCTATTCAATTGTGGCACTTGTATAAAAAAACCAAAGATAAAGTCGTCGGAAGTCAACTAAATCTGCGATTGGTAAGTGCATTCGCGCTCATGGCGATTATTCCTGGTCTGATTGTATATTTGGTTTCAGTCAATTTTCTATCACGCTCAATTGAATCTTGGTTTAACGTCAAAGTGGAATCTGCGTTAGATGGCGGCTTGAGTTTAGGGCAGCGCGCACTGGATATTATGCTGGCTGATATGGAAGTGAAAGCAGAAAATATGTCAGCTTCTTTGGCTTTGCAGCCAGTGCGTTCGCAATATACTTTGCTTAATGATTTACGCGAAAAATCAGGCATTCAAGATGCGGCTTTGCTTTCGTTACAAGGCCGTATTATGTCAGTTTCAAGCGGTGATCCGAACAGTTTTTTGCCCGATCTGCCCAGCATTCCACAATTGCGCCAAGCGCGCAATCAAGTCTATGGAAAAATTGAGCCGATTCCAGACAAAGGCCTTTATTTGCGTATTTTGGCACCTGTAAATAGCCAAGATTTAACTAGCGAGACGCAGATTTTGCAGCTGTTGCAACCTGTTCCAAAGACACTTTCTAACACGGCAGAAGCTGTGCAGGATGTGTACCGAGATTATCAAGAGTTATCTTATAGCCGCAACTCGCTTAAAGATGTATTCAAGCTGACGCTGACTTTGGTGCTGATGTTAGCCATGCTTACAGCACTGGCAATTGCCTTTGTGCTTAGCCGTAGGTTGTCACAACCGCTTACCGTGTTGGCCGAGGGCACGCGCGCAATTGCTGCTGGCGATTACGGCACCATGCTGCCTGAGCACGGTAAAGATGAACTGGGCGTTTTGGTGAAATCTTTTAATAGTATGACACGGCAATTAGGCGATGCCACGCAGGCCACAGAGCGCAACCGCGCTCGGTTAGAAGCGGCGCGGGGCTATTTGGAAACAATTCTGGCGCACTTGTCTTCGGGGGTGTTGGCCATTAATCGAAATGGCGACTTGCGCACTTACAATTTAGCCGCCAGCAATATATTAGGGTTTGATTTGACGCCATTTGAAGCGCAGCAGTTTGTCAAAATTGCTGAAAATCACGCGTTTTTGGCGCAATTTGTAGCGCTTGTACAAAGCCATTTTGAGTTTACGCAAATCGCAGAGCAGGTCAGTAGTGAGTTTAGTCAGCAAATCGAAATCATCCGGCCACATGGAAAACAGTTGTTGTTGTTGCGCGCAACACGCTTGCCCGCAAGCGCAGATAGTGGCTTTGTCGTAGTGTTCGACGATGTCACGACCATGGCTCAAGCTCAACGTGACGCGGCCTGGGGCGAGGTAGCAAGACGTCTTGCACATGAAATTAAAAACCCACTCACACCAATTCAATTGTCTGCCGAACGTTTACAACATAAATTAGCAACAAAATTAGGCGAAGATGATGCTGGTATGCTAAAACGCGCAACCGAAACCATTGTTAATCAAGTTGATGCGATGAAAACAATGGTGAACGAGTTTAGTGAGTATGCGCGCACGCCATCTGCAAATTTGGTTAAAATTAATTTAAATAAACTCATTAGAGATATTTCAGCATTGTATGACAGTGCGCAAGTTAAAATCACTTATGATTTAAAAGCTAAAATGCCAGATATTAAGGGAGATGCAACCATGCTTAGGCAAGTGCTGCACAACTTAATGCAAAATGCCCAAGACGCACTAAAAGATACTTTAGCGCCAGAAGTAATCGTGAAAACGATGTTCGATACGGCAACCGTGAAGTTGCAAGTCAGTGACAATGGACAAGGGTTTCCTACCGATTTACTCTCGCGTGCGTTTGAGCCATATGTGACAACAAAAGCCCATGGTACTGGCTTGGGTTTGGCCATTGTGAAGAAAACAGTTGAAGAACATTTTGGGCAAATTAAAATAGAAAATAACCCAAATGGTGGCGCCTGTATTACTATTGTGTTTCCGTTAGAAAACACACTAGAAAAACAGTTTTTGGTGGAAAAAAATAGGGCAAAAGTAGTGAGCGTGGAAAATAATAGTAAGAAGAAAGTAGCTTAAAAATGGCATCACGACATATTTTAGTAGTAGATGATGAGATAGGTATTCGTGAGCTCTTGAGCGACATTCTTGAAGACGAGGGCCATCACATTACCTTGGCCGAAAACGCGCAAATTGCGCGCGAGTTGCGTTTGGCGCAACGTCCAGATTTGGTGTTACTGGACATTTGGATGCCTGATTGCGATGGCATTAGCCTACTGAAAGAATGGGGAAATGCTGGCTTATTAACAATGCCTGTTGTGATGATGTCTGGTCACGGCACTATAGATACCGCGGTGGAAGCCACGCGCATCGGGGCTTTTGACTTTTTAGAAAAGCCAATCGCCTTGCAAAAGTTGCTCAAGACAGTGAATGCAGCGCTCAAGCACTCTGAAAATTTACCCAAAACCGAAATGAATTTGGCAAGCTTTGGTAAAAGTTTGGTGATTAATGAGTTAAAGCAACGCCTAGAACAAATTGCACGCACCAAAAATCCAATACTGCTTATTGGCAAAAAAGGCGGTAGTGTAGAGCTTTGCGGACGCTTTTTACATAAAGCTGCAACCCCATGGGTGGGCATGAGTGAGTATGAAAAACTAGCCACGGCGCCGCTCGAAATTTTAGAGCAAGCGCGTGATGGGGTTGTGTTTGTTGATGAAGTGACTGCACTCAACAAAACCGAGCAAAAAGGTTTGCTATTATTATTGGGCAAGGCTGAGAAATATGAAGTACGCGTTGTCTGCGCAACGGCTCATAGTGTGCCGCAGTTGGCAGAAAATCCTCAGTTTGAGCCCTTGCTGTTACAAGTACTTTCCACAACTACACTAAAAGTGCCAGCATTAAATGATCATCGTGAAGACGTTCCAGATTTAGCGATTTCTATGGCGAGCTTACTAACAGAAACAGCAGGTACAAGTTATAAAAGTTTTGATGTGGCAGCGCTTAATGCTATGCGTAATGCCGACTGGCCCGGTGATTTGGCGCAATTAGAAGCGGTAGTACAAAATCTCATGCTGACAAGTTTAGGCGAAAAAGTCACATTGGAAGATGTAACCCGCGTGTTGGAACAGTTTACTGACACTTCAGAAAATCAGCTATCGCAACAGCTTGCTTCGCCAATTGATTTGGTGCAACCTTTACGGGAGGCGCGCGATGAATTTGAGCGTTACTATTTTCAACATCATATGAAATTAGTGAACAACAATATGAGTAAATTGGCCGAGATTTCTGGCTTAGAGCGTACGCATTTGTATCGCAAACTTAAACAGCTTGGAATTAATATTAAAGGTTAATTCCGAAGCGTTACTATCACTGGTGTGTGGTCTGAAGGGCGCTCCAGCTTGCGTGGCGCTTTATCTATGGTACAACTCTCACACTTGTTTTTAAGCGCATCACTCACCAAAATATGGTCAATGCGCATGCCAAAATTGCGCCTAAAGCCCATCATACGGTAATCCCACCAAGAAAATTGTTTATCAGCTTGCTCAAATAATCTAAAGCTATCGTTCAGACCAAGTTGCAATAATTTTTGAAAATGTTCGCGCTCGCGAGGTGAGACCAAAATCTGCCCTTCCCATGCCGCAGGATCGTGGCAATCGCGGTCTTCTGGTGCAATGTTGTAATCACCTAAAAGTATCAAATTTGGATATTTTTGTAGCTCGCCAACTAACCAATTATGAAGTGCCGTGAGCCAGCGCATTTTGTACTCGTATTTTTCGCTGTCAACTTCCTGGCCGTTCACAATATACACACACACCACGCGGATGCCATTAATTGTGGCCGAAATCACGCGCTTTTGCTCATCATCAAAATTGGCTATGCCATGCACAACGTCAGTCATTTCGTGCTTGCTTAAAATCGCCACACCGTTATAGGTTTTTTGGCCGTTATGAGCCGCGATGTAGCCAATTTCTTGGATCTCCGCATACGGAAACTTGCTGTCTTCCTGTTTGGTTTCTTGCAAGCAAAGCACGTCAATTGGATTCTCTTTCAGCCAATCTAACACGTGCGGCAAGCGTACGTTTAGCGAGTTCACATTCCAAGTTGCAAGTTTCAAAAAGACCCTTTAAATATGCAGAGCAATTATCGATGTCCTGCGAGCCAATATCCATGGGGCTCTCAGAGCATGCCACATTACATATGGCTTAAATCATACCATTGTGACGCAACAAAGCATCGATATTTGGTTCGCGGCCGCGGAAGGCGACGAAGGACTCCATCGCTGTGCGTGAGCCGCCTTTGGCTAAAATTTCTTGCCAGAATTTTTGCCCAGTGGCTTTGCATAACACACCATTTTCTTCGAATAAGCTATACGCATCCGCACTCAACACTTCTGCCCATTTGTAACTGTAATAGCCCGCTGCGTAGCCGCCTGCAAAAATGTGTGAGAAATTATTAGGGAAGCGGTTCCACTTGGGCGGACGAACCACGGCAACTTGGTCTCGTATTTCTTCAATTAAATCTAGCGGTGTTTTTGTGCCATTAGGATTAAAGTCGCTGTGAAGTTTTATGTCGAAAAGTGAGAATTCAATTTGGCGCACAGTTTGCATACCGGCTTGGAAGTTTTTTGCAGCAACCATTTTGTCAAAAAGCGCACGTGGGAGTTGCGCCCCAGTATCTACATGTTGCGTCATATGGCGCAACACATCCCATTCCCAGCAAAAATTTTCCATAAACTGGCTTGGCAATTCCACGGCATCCCATTCCACGCCTTTAATGCCAGAAACGCTGTAATCATCCACCTGCGTTAGCATATGATGTAAGCCATGGCCGAACTCGTGGAACATGGTAATCACTTCGTCGTGAGTGAACAATGCAGGTTTTTCACCAACGGGGGCAGAAAAGTTGCAAGTTAAGTAAGCAACAGGTGTGGTGAGTTTTCCATTGACGATACGTCGCGTAATGGCTTCGTCCATCCAAGCGCCACCGCGCTTATTATTGCGGGCATACAAGTCTAAATAAAACTGCCCAACAAGCTTGCCGTCTTGGAGAGAGATATCATAAAATTGCGCATCTTTGTGCCAAGTGGGTGCGCTAGTTTTTTTTACAAACACGCCAAAAATGGTTTCAACGACCTTAAATAAACCCGCTAAAACTTTTTCCTCGGGAAAGTATTCCTTCACTTCTTGGTCAGAAAATGCGTACTTATCTTCGCGAAGTTTTTCTGACACATAAGCAACATCCCATGCTTGCATATCATCAATGCCAAGTTTTTTAGCATAGGCGACTAACTCTTTCATATCTTGTTCGGCATATGGTTTGGCGCGGCTTGCTAGTGTTTCTAAAAATTCGATGACATGTTTTGGAGACTCTGCCATTTTGGTGGCAAGTGATAATTCTGCAAAATTATTAAAGTCTAAAAGTTGTGCCTCTTCTGACTTTAGTTTGAGTATTTGCGTGATGATAGGCGTGTTATCAAATTCGGGTTTGCCAAATTCACTGGCGCGAGTGGCATAGGCGCGGTACAAAGTTTCGCGTAGTGTGCGGTTATCACCGTACTGCAACACTGGCATATAGCTTGGAAAGTGTAGCGTGAATTTATAACCAGCTTTGTCATCTTTTGAGGCAGCTTCCAAAGCCGCCTGCAGGACATCAACTGGGATGCCAGTGAGCTTGGATTTGTCGGTTTCGTACAGGGCATACTCATTGGTGGTGTCGAGCACATTTTCTTCAAACTTGGCAGAAAGTTTTGAAAGCGCTTCGCTAATTTCCTTAAAGCGCGCTTTTTTTTCTGGGGGTAGTTCAGCGCCACCAAGCTTAAAGTCGCGCACTTCGTTATTAATGATTTTTTGCTGCGTAGAACTCAGTTTAGAAAATTCTGCGCCTATTTGAATCGCTTTATATTTTTCATAAAGTCGCTCATCTTGCGCTAAATCGCTATAAAAATCTGTTAACTTCGCTAAATTCTCATTGTAAGCAGAACGTAATTCAGGACTATTTACAACCGCGTTCATGTGGCCAACTTGGCTCCAAGCGCGAGAGATTTTTTCGTCCATGTTTTCCAGCTCAAGCGTAAAATTTTGCCAAGAGGGCGCTTGCTTGCTGCTTGCCAGCGACGCTATCAACGCTCTGCCATCGGTTAATAAAATATCTACTGCAGGCGAGATGTGAGCTGGTGTAATTTCATTAAATTTTGGTAGGCCAGTAAAATGAAGTAACGGGTTTGACACGGAGTTCCTTAGAGTTTTTGTATGCACTTAATTGATTAGCCTTAAACAAATGGGGTAGCGATACGTTTCGCCCTTGCTTGTGGATATGGCGGCAATAATGCAAAAAACAATGTTTGCAATCCAAATAATCGGAATAAGGGCCAAACCGATGAGTATCCAAATAAGAATCTGGGCAATAAACATGGCAATGGTAACGGTAATTTGAAAGTTAAGTGCTTCTTTAGATTGGTCTGCTAAATAAGCGCTATCATCTTTTTTCAGTATCCAAACAATCAGTGCTGGAATAAACAAAAATATCGTACCTGCTAAATGGGTGACTGTGGCGATGTTTTTATCGTCGTTGCTTGGCAATGTTATTTCGTCTGTCATGATATTCCCCTATTGATTGATTTTGTTTACCAAGTGTTCAATTTTCTCAATATCGTCATTGCTCATCACCTTGCGAGCTGCTGTGCTCAGTTTAAGCGAGTTACTTTGCAGCACTTGTTGTTTGACGCTTAGTACGTTACTTGGATGCATAGAAAATTGGCGTAATCCCATACCCAATAACAATTTAGTCAGTTTAGCATCCCCAGCCATTTCACCACAAATTGAAACTGGTTTCTTTAACTTGGCGCCAGCTTGTAAAGTCATTAAAATTAGCCTCAAAACAGAAGGGTGAAGTGGGTTATAAAGATGCGCAACCGTATCATCAGTGCGGTCAATCGCCAAGGTGTATTGAATCAGGTCATTTGTCCCGATAGAAAGAAAATCCAGTTCACGCGCAAATGCGTTGGCGTTAATCGCTGCGGCTGGTACCTCAATCATGCCTCCAAGTTCAATGTTTTCATTAAAGGGCAAATTTTCTTTGCGAAGCGATTGCTTAGCACGTTCTAATAGTAATCTGGTTTGACGCAATTCTGCTAAAGTTGATAACATCGGAATGAGTATCTTGATGTTGCCATAATGAGAGGCGCGCAGCAAAGCGCGCATTTGCGTATGAAATATTTGTGGTTCCGCTAAACACAAACGCACAGCGCGTAAGCCGAGCGCAGGGTTAGCACATTCGCTTTCTGTATCTGGGTTCATTTGTTTATCAGCACCCAAATCCAATGTACGGATTGTCACTGGTAAGCCTGGCATGGCTTCTACAACCTGTTTGTAAGCTAAAAACTGCTCTTCCTCATCGGGCATTTCACGCCGATTCATAAACAAAAACTCGGTACGATAAAGCCCAATGCCAGTTGCACTTGATAACTTTACTGCTGTGACATCATTTGGTACTTCAATATTGGCAAAAAGCTCAATTACCATTCCATCCATCGTAACGGATTTGGTGGTTTTGATACGTTTAAGTTTTTGTTGCTCAAGTTCCCATTGGTCGCGGCGCAACTCATATTCCGCCAAAATTTCTTTACTCGGATTAACAATGACAACGCCTTGACTGCCATCAACAATAATCCATTCCCCATCGTCAATTAAATCACGAGCCCGTTGTAGTGCTACGATGGAAGGAATATTAAGGCTACGCGCTAAAATGGCGGTGTGTGAAGTGACACCACCTACATCGGTAATAAACGCTGCAAAATGATGTTGCTTGAACTGAATTGCATCGGCAGGCGATATATCGTGCGCAACTAGAATCGTTGCGTTTTCTTGCTGGTTGCTGTTCGATTGCGGTGCTTGGCTTGGGTGCCCAAGCAAGACTTTAATCACGCGCTCTACCACTTGAATGACATCGTGCTTACGCTCGCGCAGATATTCATCATCAATCGCATCAAACTGCTCAACGATATCGTCCATTTGCAACTTAATCGCCCATTCGGCATTGCATTGCTCATTGCGGATAATGTCTTTAGGCGCTTCAGACAAAGATTTGTCTGCCAACATGACTAAATGTGTACTGATAAACGAAGCAAGCTCCGCGGGTGCGTTTTTTGGTAATTGATTACGGATATTTTCCAAATCCTGTCTGACAGTAGCGATAGCATCTGCAAAGCGCTTAATTTCATCATCAACCAAATGCTTAGGGAGTTGATAATGCACGACTTCGAGCAAAGCATTTGAGACTAAATGCGCTTTGCCAATGGCGATACCGCTAGAAACACCTACGCCATGAATACTAAAGCTTGACACTATTCACCCTCACCAAAATAGTCATTAATCAGTGCTTTCAAAGCATCAATCGCCTGACGTTCATCTGTGCCATTGGCTTCCAGTTCAATTTTGGAGCCTTTAGCGGCAGCTAACATCATGACACCCATGATGCTTTTAGCGTTTACACGGCGGCCATTACGCGTGACCCAAATTTCGCTACTATACTGGCTGGCAGTTTGTGTAAATTTGGTGGAGGCGCGCGCGTGTAGCCCGAGGATGTTGATAATTTCGATTTCTTCTTTAATCATTTTTTAGTCTTTATTTTGAGTGGAATCGCGATGTTCGCAACCAAGTTTGGTGAAATGTACTACGCCATCTCGCCCACCACTGATGGCTTTTTCTAAACATTTTTTTAATGAAGTTTCTCGATAATTTAAGATGCGAACCAGCATAGGTAAATTCACGCCTGCTACGCCTTCTACATGGCTAGGGGTTAGAAGTTTGATGACCATATTGCATGGTGTGGCGCCATACATATCAGATAGCACCAAAACCCCTTGCCCACTATCCAACTCTTTTACGAGTTGCTGTGCAGTAGGCAATAGTTCTGAAGGGTCTTGATTTGTGCCAACAGCCAGACTTTTTAATTGAGGCGGTGTTTTGCTTAACACGTGGCTGACACAACCAATCAGGCTTTCACCCAAATTACCGTGAGCAATTATTAAAATTCCAATCATGCTAATTCCTTGTAAAAATCTTTAATCAAGTTCGCGATGACGCACAATCACTTTTTGTTGCTGTAGTTTGAAATATTGGCTTAGTTGTTCGACAAAATAAACTGACCGATGTTGTCCACCTGTGCAGCCAATCGCAATAGTGAGATAACTCCGATTATCTTGCTCAAAGCTCGGCAACCATTTGCTAATATAATGCTGTATGTCCGCTAGCATTTCAATGGCGGCGGGCGTGTTTTTCAAAAAATCTATCACTGCGGTATCCTTGCCAGTAAGGGATTTTAATGCTGGGTCATAATGGGGATTAGGCAGGCTACGCACGTCAAATACAAAATCAGCATCGAGCGGAATACCATTTTTAAAACCAAAAGAAGTGAATAAGAGTACAAGGCTATTATCAGGTTGCGCGATAATATCCCGAATATAATTGCGCAGCTTATTTGCACTTAAATTACTGGTATCAATGCGGTGGCCGAGTTCAGCTAAACCAGTCAAAAGCTCCCGTTCGTGTGCAATGCTTTCGGCGAGTGTGGTGTCATCATCGCTTAAAGGATGCTTGCGACGCGTTTCAGAAAAACGTTTTACCAAAGTTTCTATATTGGATTCTAAAAATAAAACATCAACGCTATTGCCGCTACTTTTTAAATGTTCGATTGCGCTGGGAAGCGCTTCTAAAGCCGCGCTGCGGCTATCGATACTGATTGCCACTTTGGTTTGATGGCTGGCTTCTAAATGATGTGAAATTTGTGGCAGCAAAGTCGCAGGTAAATTATCGATACAGTAAAAACTACTATCCTCCAGTGCGCGCAACGCGATAGATTTTCCAGAACCTGATAAGCCAGTCAAAATAATGAGCTGCATTTATTGTTTTTTACTTTCTTTTTGCATAAGTTGTTTTTGGCGTTTCATGAACTGTTGCGTGCCATTCACACCTCGCATTAGCAAAATGTGATTTCTAACAGCGACTTCCACTAAGACAGCAATATTGCGGCCAGCAGCGATTGGGATAACCACTTTGGCAATACTAACGCCAAGTACGCGCTCATGCTGCATTTTTGCATTCAGGCGATCTAGTGCTTCGGGCGATTGTGTATCTGCTAATTCTAACTGAATAATCAAATCCAAGGGTTTAGTCGGTTTGACAGCGTTATCGCCAAATAAGGCACGGATATTCAAAATACCCAAACCGCGCACTTCAAGAAAATCTTGCAAAAGCTCTGGGCAGCGACCTTCTAAGCGCTCTGGCGAGATGCGATAAAAATCAACAATATCATCCGCAATCAAACGGTGACCGCGTGAAATGAGCTCAAGCGCAAGCTCGCTTTTACCAATCGCAGGGTTGCCTTTAATCAACACACCAAAACCCTGTACCTCAATAAATACGCCATGCTGGCTGATAGATTCAGCAATCGCTTGTTTTAAATAATGGCTGAGCAAGTCCATTAGGCGCGGACTTTGCATGGTGGAAGTAAATAGGGGCGTATTATGTAAATTCGCTGCATTAATCAACTCTTTTGGCGCTTTTTCCCCATTAGCCACTACCACGGCAGCCAGATCTGTTGAATACAAATTGCTAATGGCTTGCTGCAGGGCAATGATGCTTAAACTTCGTAAATAATCCATTTCAGCACAACCAAGTACTTGCACACGATTTGGGTGGACGAAGTTTAAATGTCCAATAAGTGCCAAAGAAGGCTTGGTGACATTTTCAGAATTGAGTAATTTATTACCGCCTTCAAGCCCAGCAATCCAGTTAAGTTTGAGCTTGAGGCGGGTTTGCTTGTAAAGATCGGCTACGTTGATTTGTGCCATAAATTGAAAGAGTTAGTTAACAGTTTGGTGCTTAACGCCACCTTCGGTTTTATGATGATTTTTACGATTTTCTTTATGTTTTAAAACTTGACGGTCGAGTTTGTCCGTTAACATATCAATTGCGCTATACATATTCTCATCAGTGCACTCGGCGTGTAAATCGTTGCCTGGCACATGCAGCGTGGCCTCAACCTTTTGGGCGAGTTTTTCTACACGCATCGTGACTTTCACGTCAATCACATGATCAAAGTGATTGCTGATTCTTGTTAACTTGCTTTGCACGTAATCTCTTAATGCAGGAGTGATTTCTAAGTGATGTCCAGTTAATTGCAAATTCATGACTAGCTCCTTATTTTTTAAATTGTTCCAAAGTTTTTGCCTTAACAAAATCGTCTAAGTTCAACTTGTAGAACAATTTTAGTGTACTCCTTTGGCAATTGCTTGCAACTAGGCAAGCTAGCTAAAGCGAAAATATTTTATGAAAAGAGTCATTTTAAGCTGGAGAGATTTTTACTGCCCTGAGAGCCTCATGGATATTGGCTCGCATAGGCATGCTCATGACATACGTAAAAAAGATTATAAGGTTTTACGCAAATTGGCGGGCGGAATGTTGAGCGATTCTCGATATTTGGCGATGGTTCGGCGCGCGACCACAATCCCTTGCTTGGCTAAAGTGTCGCTAATTTGATTATCTGAGAATGGTTTTTTTGGATTTTCTTCACTTACCATTTGTTTAATAAGCGCGCGAATCGCAGTCGCAGAACATGCGCCGCCGGCATCTGTAGCAACATGGCTTCCAAAGAAGTATTTCAACTCAAAAACGCCGCGCGGTGTAAGCATATATTTATGCGTAGTCACACGCGAAATGGTGGATTCATGTAACTCAAGTTCATCAGCAATTTCACGCAGCACAAGTGGACGCATCGCAATTTCACCGTGTTCAAAAAAGTTACGTTGCCTGTCTACAATGGCTTGAGAAACACGCAAAATAGTGGAAAAACGTTGCTGAATGTTCTTAATCATCCAGCGTGCTTCTTGCATTTGGCTTTGCAGATATTGGCTGGAGTTTTCGCGGTTGCGCTTTAAAATATCCGCATACATTTGGTTAATGCGCAGTTTGGGCATCACGCCGTCATTTAGTGTAGCAATCCAAATACCTTTTACTTTTTTTACAATCACTTCATGCTGAATGTAATGATCTGATTTAATCTGAGCAAATTTACTGCCTGGCCGTGGATTTTGCATCAAAATAAGGTTTTGTGCATTTTTAAGTGTGCTTTCACTGCAATTAAGCAATTTACGTAACTTGGCGAAGTCTTTATTTGCCAAGACTGCTAAATGTTTTTGAACAATTACTCTAGCTGTATCCAAATCAGGCGTGTTATTTGGTAGCGCGCTGAATTGCAATAAAATACACTCTTGTAAATTGCAGGCACCAATGCCAGGTGGGTCTAAGTTTTGAATATGTTTTAACGCTGTTTGTAATTCTAATAAATCGACCTCAAGCTCGAGTGGAAGCGACTCTACAATTTCTTCTAAAGTTTCCTCTAAATAACCATCTTCATTGATGCTATCGATAAGCAAAAGCATGAGCCTTTGATCGCGCTCTGAAAGTGGCATTAGCTTAATCTGGTTAAGTAAGTGTTCTCTTAAATCTTCTGTAACAACTTCTTGACGTGTATAGTCGCCTTCATCGTCATCGCTGTCATTTTGTTTGCTCGCTTCATCCCAATTGCTTGCGCTGCCATAATCCATGCCGTCATCATCGTAATCAATCGCACCAAAATCTTCATTATTGTTAGGTGTTTCGTCTGGTGTTGTGGTACTTGCAGTATTTTCCTGATAATCCAGCGGGCTGTAGCTTTCATCAGCATCATCAATTTCTGAAGTCTCAGAGTCTGTGTCCTCAGCGGTATCTTTTGCTGGAGTTTCAATTTCGTCATCAAAATCCAATTCACCTTCAACCAGTTCCAATAGCGGGTTATCTTGTAAAATCAGTTCTAGCTCTTGATTTAGCTCAAGCGAAGAAAGTTGTAATAAACGAATGGATTGCTGCAGTTGCGGCGTAAGTGCTAAATTCTGCGAAATTCTGAGTTGTAGATTTTGTTTCATTTTATAACTTAAAGTCTTTACCTAAATATACTTCGCGAACAGCTTCGTTGCTCACAATTTCGAAAGGGTGCCCTGAGGCAAATACTAGGCCATCGTTGACGATATATGCACGGTCGCAAATACCTAGAGTTTCGCGCACATTGTGGTCGGTTATCAGCACGCCAATTTTGCGGGATGCTAAAAAACGAATGATTTTTTGTATCTCTAACACCGCAATAGGATCAATACCTGCAAACGGTTCGTCAAGCAGAATAAAACTAGGATTTGTAGCTAGGCAGCGTGCGATTTCCACACGCCGACGTTCACCACCAGATAAACTTACCGCCATATTGTTACGGATATGCACAATATGCAGCTCTTGTAGCAAAGATTCGAGTTTTGCATGCCTTTCAGCATCATTCAAATCCAGCAACTCCAATACCGCCAAAATATTTTCAGAAACAGTTAATTTGCGAAATACTGAAGGCTCCTGCGGCAGATAGGCCAAGCCCATACGTGCGCGCAAATGAATAGGCATGCGGCTTAAATCTTTGTTATTAAGCAAAATTCGACCAGAATCCAGTGGCACGAGGCCAACCATCATATAAAAGCTGGTGGTTTTACCTGCGCCATTTGGGCCAAGCAAGCCGACCACTTCGCCGCTCATAATATTCAGCGAAATATCCTGCACAACAGTGCGGGTTTTGTAGGATTTTTTTAAATGTTCAACAACGAGTTCACTCATAATTTAATTTATTGGGCTTTAAGTTGATTGCTAAAGCGCAATGTGCGTGTGACACCAGGTGGCGCTTCTGATGTTGGCGCAACAGGCGCTGCAACAGGTCTGTTTTTAGGTTGAATAATCGCCTTTACACGGCCACTGCCAGCGTTGCTTTCTGATTTCACGCCACCCAATACTTCAGCGTATTCCGCATTGGCGTCGTAACTAATGTAATCACCACGAATAATGTCCTCGCCTCGTTTAACCCAAGCGCGGGTATAAAGCTGAACCTTGTCCATGCGACCATCGTATTCTATGCGCTGCGCACTGCCCTCCATGTATTCATTTTTACCTTCACGTTTTTGCTTGAAAGTAGAAGGGTTGCCAGTCGAGGTGCTGTGCTGAAAGCCTTCTGAGTCTTCATGCACAACGAGCTTATCAGCGCGAATCACGAGTGTGCCTTGCGTTAAAACTACTGTGCCACTGTATGTGCTGATTTTTTTTGCATCATTGACCGTAACTGTGTCAGCTTCCAACTCAATTGGTTTGTCGCGGTCTGCAGCTTCGGCGAAAGCGTTAAAGCTGGTGCATAAACTCATGCAAACCAAGCATAGTCGAATTAAAGGGTTCATTTTTTACTCCGCAACTTCTTAGTAATAACTTGTGGCTTTTTGTGATCAACTGGTTTTATTTTGGCATCTATGATTTTAGCTTTTTTAATCTTGGGCTGAGCCACAATTGGTTTTTTGATAGCTAAAGGCTTCTTGCTTGGCTTTGCAGTATGTTTAATATAGCTTGGTCTTTCGTAATGTACTTTTACCCGTTTATTTAGTTTTACTGTCTGGTCTTTTTTGTTATACACCATTCCTGTGGCATGAATCACTGTTTTGGGTGCTTGTGTAATGATAACTGGGCTATCAGTTTTTGCGATATCTTGGTCAGGCAAAATAGTTAATTTTTCTGTTGAAATTTGCATCTCACCTTTGCCATCAAATGCTTCTCGCGTGACCTTTACATTGTCTACTAGTTGTATTTCCTCACCATTGTTTGAGATATAACCACGTAGACCTTCGATACGCGTATAGGGCTTATCTGTGTTGTATTGCGTAAAGCGCGGTCGTTGCAGCGTGGTGCTGTCATCGTCAGGGTAATGCACCATCTCGGTCGCCGCTAGCACGTAGCGTAACTTGCCTGTTGCATCGGTTTGTGAGGTCACAAAATTATTCATAGTATAGTCTGGGTCATGTCGGTTGCTACCATCAATTTTCGCACCTAGCTGCTCTACAGTTTGGCTAATCCAATAAGTTACTAGCGCCAATAATGCTGCCATCACCAAGGGAAAAAATATGGCAGAACGGGTAAACATGATTGACTTAACTATCTAAAAAACGGGGCGAGTTGTGCTTCTAAAGTGCCTTGCGCCTGCATAATCATTTCGCACACTTCGCGCACCGCACCATGCCCAGCTTGCTTTTGCGTCACATAATGCGCCCGCTGCTTTACAGAATCTGGCGAATTAGGCACAGTAATCGCTAAGCCACAACGTAGCATGGGCGGAACATCTACTATGTCATCGCCCATAAAAGCCGCTTGTTCTGGCTGAATATTCATTTTCTTTACCAAGTCATTAAAAGCTACTAATTTATCATCGACACCTTGGTAAAAGTGCACAACGCCAGTTGATTCGGCGCGCTGCGTGACCACTTTTGAGCTACGGCCAGTGATAATGGCCATTTGCACGCCACTTTGCCTAAGCAATTTCATTCCCAAACCATCTTGTGAGTTGAAGGTTTTGTATTCCTGACCATCATCGCCAATCGTTAAACCGCCGTCAGTCATTATGCCGTCTACATCAAAAATCACTACTTTAATTTGTTTTGCTCGGCCAAGCACAGCTTCATCAATCGTCATTAAACCACTTTCGCTTTCAGTAAATCATGCATATTAAATGCGCCAACCAGCTTGCCTTCATCGTCGGTAACCAGTAAGCCATTAATTTTTTTTGTTTCCATCAGCTCTAGCGCTTCTACCGCAAGCTGGTTTGCAGAAATGGTACTCGGATCAGTATGCATCACCTCAGAGATTTTGGTGGTGCTAGCGTTCACGCCATTTGCAAATGTACGCCTTAAATCACCATCGGTAAAAATACCAATCGGCCTGTAAGACTCATCAATAATGGCTGTTAGGCCCATCCCTTTTTTGGTAATTTCGAGTAAAGCGTCACTTAATAAGGTGTTTACTGACACACACGGCAGTGCATCGCCAGCACGCATGATGTCTTTTACGCGCGTCAGCAAACGTCTGCCAATATTGCCACCTGGGTGAGATCGTGCAAAATCTTCAGCCGAAAAATCACGGCAATCTAACACACAAACTGCGAGCGCATCGCCCAAAGCCAGAGCCGCAGTTGTGCTGGCGGTTGGCGATAAACCAAGCGGGCAAGCCTCTTGAGAGACTTCTGCACTCAAGTGGACATGTGACTCTTTGGCGAGTGTGGAATTGGCGCTACCAGTGATGCTAATTACTTTCGCACCTAATCTTTTTATTGTTGGCAAAATATTTAGAAGTTCATCACTCTCGCCCGAGTTTGAGAGCGCAATCACGACGTCGCCTTCTGTAATCATGCCTAAATCGCCATGGCTAGCCTCGGCAGGGTGCATAAAAAAAGCGGGCGTGCCCGTGCTAGCTAGGGTTGCGGCAATTTTATTGCCAATATGACCAGATTTGCCCATACCGCTTACCACCACACGGCCTTTGCACTGTAGAATAAGCTGCACGGCAGCATCGAAATTGACATCCAAGCGGCTTGCCAGCGCCTGAATTTCTTGCGCTTCTATTGTCAGTACTTTGCGCGCAAGTGCCATGGTGCCTATTTTGGGCGCATGTAATTTATCAGATTGTAATAAAGTTGGCGTCATATAAGCTCAAGTATAAAAGGGATTTCGACTTGAATAAAGTAAAAACGCTCTGTTTTTTAGTAAAATAACGAAAGTAGGCACATTTTTTGCATAAAGCTGCAAATTTTTAACAAATAAATAAATAATAGTCCATAGAATTGCCAATATGTTTGATTCGCTTACCAGTGTTTTACTGCTTCTTACCAGTTCGGTGCTTGCCGTGGCTTTGTTTCGGGTATTGCGTTTGCCGGCCATGTTGGCTTATTTTGTCGTAGGTATTTTATTTGGCCCTTATGTATTGAATGCATTGCCAAATACTGAGTCAGGTCGTCACCTAGCTGAGTTCGGTATTGTGTTTTTAATGTTTAGCATTGGCTTAGAGTTTAGTTTGCCCAAGCTTTATGCTATGCGTAAAACCTTATTTGGCTTGGGCGGCTGGCAAGTGATCATTACTTTGCTAGGGACAATGCTGGTTGCTTGGTTTGCTGGCCTAAGTTTAGCGACTGCGTTTGTGATTGGCGGCGCGCTCACCATGTCATCTACTGCAATCGTTTCAAAAGTTTTAATGGAGCGTGTTGATTTAAACTCACGACATGGTCGGCTTAGTGTCGGTATTTTGCTATTTCAAGATCTCGCAGTGATTCCGATTTTGGTGTTAATCCCAACATTGGGCGCACATTCAGCTGATATTGTCGCTACGCTTGGCTTGTCATTCATTAAATCTGCCGTGTTGTTATTTATCTTATTTAAGTTTGGAAAAGCCAGTTTCAATTTTTGGTTTAGTCTAGTCGCGCGTCAACGCTCGCGTGAACTATTTGTATTAAATGTGCTGATGGTGACATTGCTGCTAGCCGCGATAACCAAGTTAGCGGGTTTATCGTACGCGCTTGGGGCGTTTGTTGCGGGCATGTTAATCTCCGAAACGCGATATCGCTACCAGGTGGAATCCGATATTGCATCATTTCGCGATATTTTACTCGGCCTGTTTTTTATCAGCGTTGGCATGTTGCTTGATATCAATTTCTTGCTTCATCATATCGGTCTAGTCTTGGCGCTGTTGTTGGGTTTTGTGCTTTTCAAAGCCATTGTGATTACATTGCTGGTGCGCACATTCGGTTTTGAAATTGGCGTAGGTATACGCACGGGCGTTATTCTTGCGCAAGCTGGTGAGTTTAGTTTTGTCATTTTGGCATTAGGGCTGGAGCAAAAACTCATTGGTGGTGATGCGCTGCAATTGGTACTCGCCGCTTCACTTTTATCGATGGTGATTGCGCCGTTTGCAATCCAAAAAAATGGGCGCATCGCGCGCAAGCTGGTGAAGAGTTATCTTCAAAATAGCAGCCAAAAAGTGGAAGCGATTGAAAATGCTGGAAAAGATTTGCATGACCATGTCATTATTTGTGGCTACGGCCGTAGTGGCCAATATCTAGGCCGTTTTTTAAAAGAAGAACGCATTCCATTTATTGCTTTGGATATCGATCCAACACGTGTGAACGAGGCGGCAGCGGCGGGGGAGCACGTAATGTATGGCGATGCCGGTCGTCGCGTAGTGCTGGAAGCGGCAGGTGGTGCCCGTGCCAAAGCGCTTATCGTCAGCTATGCCGAGATGCGTGCTTCTATGAAAGTGCTCAATGTAGCGCAAGAATATTATCCCGATTTGCCAGTGATTGTGCGTACTGCTGACGAAACGCATATGGATGAATTTCGCGAGGCTGGCGCGACAGAGGTGGTGCCAGAAGTATTAGAAGGTAGTTTGATGTTAGCTTCGCACGCGCTGGTGTTGTTAGGCGTTCCGCTCAATCGCGTGGTAAAACGAATTCGCTCGTTCCGAGAGGAGCGCTACAGTATGTTTAAAGGATATTTCCGAGGCGTTACGGATGAAAGTGATGAAAGTAGCAAACAGCTTATGTTGCATTCGGTAGAAATAAATAGAAGCTCTTATGCAAGAAAATTGCGCTTAGATCACATCGATTTCCAACGTTTTAACGTTAAGGTGCAAATGTTACGTCGCCCGAATATGCCTGAACCGATTGAACCTCGCGATGATATTACTTTAGGCGATGGTGATGTCCTCGTCTTGCTTGGTAGTTCAGAGAACCTCATTGCAGCTGAAATTTATTTGATTTCAGGTAAGTAGCATGGCAAAAAAAATAGTCGTGGTAGGTGGCGGTATCATGGGTAGCATGACCGCATTAGAACTAACGCACCGTGGGCATGCAGTTACGGTGGTAGAGCGTAACCAAATTGCGGCACAAACCTCTGGTGAATCTTCATGGGCGGGCGCTGGCATTGCGTTCCCACTGTTGCCTTGGTTTTATAAAGATGAGGTAAATGAGCTGGCGCTTGCTGGTGCAAAGCGCTACCCACAACTTGCAAAAACATTGTATTCTGAGACAGGCATTGACCCCGAATGCATACGCAGCGGCATGCTTATTAAACCCCCATTTAATCAAACACTTGCATTGGATTGGTGCGCCAAGTTTAGCGTAGAAGCCAATTTAATCGGTAACGATTTGTTGCTAGCAGAGGTTCTACAAGTACGTAATCCACGTTTACTACAATCACTCAAAGCTTGGCTAATCAAAAATGGGGTAAAACTTGTCGAACAGACACAACTTGCGCCATTAAACGAGGCGGAATTGGCCGATGCAGGGAAAATAACGGGCTGGAGAACAAGCACTGGTGAGGTTATTGAGGGCGATGCTTATGTGGTTACTTCTGGCGCTTGGAGTTTTGAGTTGCTCAAAGAAACCTCTCTCAAACTCAACATCAAGCCGATGCGGGGGCAGATTTTGCTCTACGAGCTTCCTAAACAAACCTTGCAACACATTGTGTATCAAGATGGCTTTTATCTAGTGCCGCGTAGCGATGGACATTTGCTTGCAGGAAGCACGCTAGAAGATGTGGGGTTTGATACGGGCGTAACAGAAGAAATGCGCCAAGCCATGCAAGCTAAAGCAGAGGCAATTATGCCAAGCTTAAAACACACGCCCATCATCAAGCATTGGAGCGGTTTGCGGCCAGGCACCCCCGATAATGTGCCCACAATCGCCCAGCACCCAAGCATTAAAAACCTTTACCTCAATACGGGGCATTTTAGATACGGCGTAACAATGGCGCCGGAAAGTGCGAGAAGGTTGGCGGAGTTGGTCGGTTAGCGAACTTCGGGCAGAATAGCGATTAGTTTTTCAAAAAGAACTTTGTGAAGATTCACGTCTACAGGTTTAAATTTAATTTCCTTGCTTGCAGCGTCTTGGCCAAGATAACTATTATTTATCCAATTCTTTGATGGTCTGATAGGTCTAGGCGCAAATCCACCACCACAATTAGGGCAGACGTTCTTGAGTATAGTGTCTACACAAGTCACACAGAATGTACATTCGTAACTACAAATACGCGCCTCTAAGGAATCTGGAGCAAGTGTCTTGTTACAATTCTCACAAGTGGGCATGAGCTCAAGCATTTTAGATAGCTTTCCAATGCCCGCTCTTACCACCCACTTTCTCTAACAACTTAATCTCACCCATCGCCATACCCCTGTCCACTGCTTTGCACATGTCATAAATAGTGAGTAAGCCTACACTCACCGCCGTGAGCGCTTCCATCTCTACACCAGTTTGCCCCGTGGTTTCTGCTGTGGCGGTGCAGACTATTTCTGGGGTACCTTGGGCTGTCGTCGCTTCGACTATTTCGAACGTTATAGAAACCTTACTTAAGCTAACGGGGTGACATAGTGGGATTAAATCGGAAGTTTTTTTACTGGCTTGAATCGCTGCGATACGAGCGACGCCAAGCACATCGCCCTTTTTGGCATCACCCGTTTGAATAAGTGCCAAGGTGCTAGAGAGCATGCTGATTTTGCCCCTAGCCACTGCCAAACGTCGTGTGCTGGCTTTGTCGCCTACGTCCACCATGTGCGCTTGGCCGCTGTTATCAAAATGGGTCAGCATATTTTTAATTTCTTGGCTCATTTTTCAATCTCTATTTATGATTTGGCGTGAACTTGCCGCTTAAAAGCAATATCATAGCAATAATGAAAGCAAAAAACTTATTCATTTCCAGCGCCCTGCTGGCGGCGGCCTTGTATAGTGCGTCTACGATTGCTGACAGCAAACCAGCAATATCTTCCAAGCCTTATCAAAAGCCCGTAGATTTAAATACCAGCTTGCCTAAGGATATAGATAGCGAGTTGCCAGAACTGGGCGATAACTCGCAAACCGTGCTGACGCCGCTGGATGAACAGCGCATTGGCGCTGAGATTATGCGCGATGTGGCAGTGAGTGACGAAGTGGTACAAGATATTGAAGTGATTGACTATTTGCAAGGTTTGGGCAACCGCTTAGCGGCGGTGAGCGATGATAAAACGCCGTTCAACTTTTTTGTGGTGCAAGACCCATCAATTAATGCGTTTTCTATGCCCGGCCATGTGATTGGCGTGCATACTGGCCTGTTGCTTGCCACGAATACTGAATCGGAGCTGGCGAGTGTGTTGGGCCATGAGATTGGGCACGAAACACAGCACCATTTGGCTCGCATGCTGGCAAAGCAAAAAACTGATTCAATTAAAAATATTGCTGGCATTGCAGTTGCCTTGCTGGTGGCGCGCGCAAATCCACAACTTACCAGCGGCGCGCTGGCTACAACTGGCGCAGCAGGTGTACAACGGCAGTTGGATTACACGCGCGAGCATGAGCGCGAGGCAGATCGCGTAGGTTTAACCATCATGGCAAATGCAGGATTTGATCCGCGTGCGATGCCCGCATTTTTTACCACATTACAACGCGGCACACGTTTTAGCGAGGGTAGCGCTCCGAGCTTTTTGCGCACTCACCCGCTGACAACTGAGCGTATCGCCGACGTTGATAACCGCGTTGAAGCCATGCCTTATAAGCAAGTGCCCGATAGTCTGAATTTTCAGCTGATACGTGCCAAGCTCCGTGCCAGTTCTGGTTTGGCGCAAGCGCAAGTGGATCAATTTAATGAAAATATTAAAGAAGGGCGCTTTGCCAATGAAACCGCAGAACACTATGGCTTGGCGATTGCCTTGCTTCGCAAAAATGATATTGTTGGTGCGTCAAATCAGCTGAAATGGTTGAAAGCGAACGCGATTAAAAATCCGCTGATTGAAACCCTGGCGGGGCGCATAGAAGTGGCACGCAATAACCCGAAAACTGCGGCTAGCCAATATGCAGCGGGCTTGAGTTTGTTCCCGACGCACCGCGCACTGATCTATGGTTACGCCGAGCATTTTTTGGCAATTAAACAGCCTGAAAAGGCCATTCAGTTGGTGCAAAGCAAACAAAATCTTTATCCTAATGATGCCTATTTTTATGAGATTTTGGCGAAAGCGTATACTGCAAAGGGCAAGAATTTGTTGAGCTACCAAGCACAAAGCGAGTCATATTATCGTAAATATAACTTGCCTAAGGCGGTTGAACAAATGGAGTTGGCAGCAAAGTCAAAAGATGGCAGTTTTTACGAGCAATCGATAGTGGAGGCGCGGCTAAAGGAGCTGCGACGTTTGCAAGAAAACGAAAAACCTGTGACTTAACTAGCTGAGTCACTTACTTTAGTAACTTGTGTCACATAAATTGCAGACTAGTATGAGTAAAGTGGTGTTTTAAGGTAAACATATGCAACGTAGAGCAATTTTAAGTATTTTGGCAACCAGTCTGGTAGCCTCATGGATATTGCCTTCCAGAGCAATGGCTGCTGTCTGGAATAAATCTGTTTTTGATGCAGTTGGCTTAAAAGAAGCACTAAAAAGTTTGTCGATAAGTAATATTTTAAGCGCAAAAGATTTGCAAATAGTGGCACCAGATAAGGCTGAAAACGGGGCGATTATTCAGATTGAAGCAAATAGCCTTATACCGAACACAGAGGCGATTTACGTTTTAGTGGATAAAAATCCAACCGCGCTGCTTGGAAAATACACTTTTAAAAATGGCGCGCAACCTTATTTTGTGACGCGTATTAAAATGGCAGAAACCTCAGATGTAACGCTTATCGCCAAGGTGGGTAATCAGTTTTACAGCGCTTCAAAAAAGGTTGAAGTGCTGGAAAATGGCTGTGGAGGAAGTAGTAGCGCAAACGAAAAAT
>JBJXDT010000009.1:0-12998 GCA_046153505.1 Methylophilaceae bacterium
CTAACCACGCCTAGGCCAGTAATTACAACGCGCCGACATAGTGTCATATTATGAAGCGCTGTTTTTTTCAATGATGAGCTTTTGTGTATACTCAGCTACATCATTAAGATTTATTAACATGCTTGCATCAACATGCTTTGGGAAGCGGATGTGGTATTTGTGCTCAGCACTAAAGATTAAATCAAACACGTCGAGCGAGTCTAACTCCAAACTCTCAAGAGTGCTATTAACTTTAATTGTTGCAATATCAATACCTTTTTTCTTGGCCACCATATTTGCTAGTGTTTGGATAATTTCTTCTGTACTTACTTCTTGTTTCAGCATTATTTATAAAAACCTATTTATTTGTTGCTTAATTTTAACACGCATGCGGTGTTTTTAAGGCTTTTCGCCACTTAGTTCTAAATATTATTAGCTTTTTATATTTAAAAAAAGTACATTTACAACATTGATTGTAATAAACAAAAATTACTATATAACTAAAATATTACACCTAGGAGTCATCAAATGATTGTTGGTTATAACAAGTTTTCTAATAATTACCAGCAGCTCGCCATCAAATATGATAAAAGCCATGAGGTTTTGTGGGCATCAATGCATCAGAAAAACATGATCCCTTGTTTTAATGGTCAGTTGATTCATGAAATTAGTCATTATCAAAATGAAATAGAACAAAGTCGCGGTGTTATAACTGATGGTGACAAAGTGATGCATATAAAGTATGTAGTTGCATCATCGCTTACGCCTGGCGTTTTTAATTTAGGCGGCCATTTAGCGCTTATGCGTGAATTAATTGCAACTAAAAATCTTGAGGCCTTGCGTGATTATGCGATTAAGGGCATAGACACTTTGGCGCATCGCATTTTTCGCTTCAACGTCCCTTCAATAACTACTATTACGCTTTTACAAGGCCAAACACTTGGCGCTGGCTTAGAAGCTGCATTAACCAGCGATGTGATTATCGCCGAGCGCAATAGTTTGTTAGGGTTTCCCGAAATTTTATTTAATATGTTTCCTGGTATGGGTGGTTATACTTTGACAAAGCGCAAAATTGGCTCGAAATTGGCCGAAGAAATGATATTGAAAGGTAAAATTTATACGGCTGAACAAGCATACGAAATGGGCTTGGTAGATGTCTTGGTAGAAAACGGCCAAGGTGTTGAGGCAGTTTATGATTGGATTGAATCTAATAATCGCTACTCGACTGGCTTTTTAGCGATGCAAAAAGTAAAAAACTGTGAGAGTCCTATCACGCATGATGTGCTTGTAGAAATTACTAATATTTGGTTAGATACTGCGTTAAGATTATCCGAACATGACTTGAGCATTATGGATCGTTTCATCGCTAAGCAAGTATCGCAGTATTTGCCAGCAAGACAAGACACTTCAAACGTTGTTACACTTAGACAGTCAGCATAATCAGTCTAATAAATAAATTAATTTTCACATAGAAGCCGCTTAAGGGCGGTTTTCTATTTTAGCCAGCAAATTGGGATTGGTTAATGGTTTTGACCATTTTTTCAAAAGATTGGTTATTCTTATTCAATTTAATATGGTTTTCTAGCTCTAGTTTTGACTCTTCAAACACTTGGTTGAATTTGGCTAAGAGAGCTTCGATTTTATTGATGTGCATTGTTGGGCTTACTTCATCAATTTGTTTAGCTACATCATAAAGAGCAGGCAACCCTAAATTTGTTGCGCTACCAGCTATCGCGTGGCCAATCGCGGAAATATTAATGTAATCTTGATTTTGTACAAATTGGTTGAGTTCTTTTATGTTCGCAGTGGTGTCAATGCTAAAGTCTTTCACCAATTTTTCAAAAAACCCTACGTCTTGACTCAAGCGTCCCAGACTTTGGATGCGCTCAATGTCTAAATATTGAATAACGTTCCTTTTATTTGTAGCGTCTTTGCGTTTGAAGTTAGCAACATTCACAACTTGGCTATTTTCAACAGGATTCACTAAATCATTAATCAGTTTTAATAGTTCGTCATTTTGTACAGGTTTAGTTAGGTAAGCGGCCGCACCAATCTGATATGCGCGGTCCATCGAACCTTTAGTTGCGTCTGCGCTTAAAATAATCGCTGGCACCATTGTTTGACCAAGGTTCAAGGTTCTATAAACCTGTAAAGCTTCGATGCCACTCATCACAGGCATGTTGCTGTCTAGAATCATCAAGTCGTATTTTGATGACTCAAGTTTATCCAATGCTTGGGAGCCATTTGTCACGACATCTATCTCGTGATTTGCATTCTTCAAAACTTGCGTGATTATCATACTGTTTACAGGATTGTCCTCAGCGACAAGAATGCTGAGAGTTTTTGTACTGACAGGTTTTTTATAGTCCGCAATAGAGGCAACGTTTGTGTCCTCGACAGCTATAACGTTTTTAGCCAAAGTAATTTCAAACCAAAATTTACTGCCTACATTTTGTTGGCTCTCAACACCAATTTGTCCACCCATCAGTTTTACCAAGTGCATAGAAATGGCAGTGCCTAAGCCCGTTCCACCATACTTGTATTTGATTGAATCGTCTGCCTGAGTGAAGCTTTCAAAAATTGAATTAAGTGCATGTTGCGGAATGCCAATACCAGTATCCACCACTTCGAATCTAATTTTAGCCTCGTTGTCTGATTGTGTTAGCGCTTCAACATTGACTGTAATGGAGCCTTTTTCAGTAAATTTAATCGCATTTCCAATGAGATTCACCAAGACTTGTTTAATATGCAAATTTTCGCCCTTAAGCATTAGCGGTGTTTCATTTTTTAAATTAAATGAGAACTCGACACCTTTGCTTTGTGTAAGTGGCTTAAATAGGTTGGTAGTGTTGACTAACAGCTCCTTTAGGTTGAAATTTTCAACGCGACTCGTTACTTTGCCTCTTTCTATCTCTGTTAAATCGAGTACATTACTTACAAGTTGCACTAATAATTCGGATGAATACTTAACAACGTTTATTAATTCTTTTTGTTCCGATTTTGTTTGATTGTCATTAATCAAATTACAGGCACCAACAATACCATTTAGCGGTGTGCGAATTTCATGGCTCATATGGCTCAAGAATTGTGACTTGGCTTGGCTTGCTTGCTCCGCTTTTAACGTAGCTAGCTGCAATTTTGCAAGTAAGCGCATGGTGTGGATAGGAACGCCAATCAGCGTAATAAGTAAGCCATAGAAAATTGGCATATGTGCTTGCCAAAATGGATTTGTGGTATAACTTAGGATGAAGAAAGCAATGCTTAGGCCATAGGCAATATTGAGTGTTTTACTACCATAACGCAAGCCATAGCCAATAATGAGCCACAAGTATACGCCAATGAATACAGTACCAATTTCATTAGAGATGTGTACCGAGTAAGACGTGCCTAATAAGTCTAATAGCAATGCAAGTATTTGGCGAGAGGGATTGTTTGCTGGAAAAGCTCTTATATGTGCAATAAAGACTAGTGAACTGGCGAGAAACAAAGCCCAAAAAATTGGAATTTCTTGTCTTAAAATTTCATAATAAATATTAAAATACAGCAAAATCAAACTAATTATGATTACTCTTATGATGGCTTGCTCATGCTCTGAGCCAAATTTAGAGAAACCTACAAGTTCAATGAATTTATTTTTTAACTTAGTCAATAACTGTTGAAAATTTTCAACAGGTGCTGTACTTAATTCAATCATATTTTTCATAATTATTCACCTCTCCCAAGTAAATAACTACAAGCAAACTTTATACCAATATATATGGAAATATTATTTTGTTTATAATCAATAAGATATAAAAAATATAAGAATTTTATTTTTTCAAAATTGGCGAAGAATTGTCACTTATAATTAAGCTTCAACAGCCTAGCTTATAAAGTCTGATGATGTTTGCGCAACTGATGATAGTTAGTAGTTTGATAGACCTAAAAAATGTATAAATATGATTATTTATTGGTCGCAACTATGTATAAATGGCGAAAAATGTCCAATTTTATGGCTAAAAGTGACAATTTGAGGTAATTGATGACAATTTTTTGAATGAATGATTGCGCAAATGATAAAAGCTGATTTATCTTCAGCCTTTATCGTTAGTTACACCAATACGCGTTTTAAAAAGGCGCGGAATTAGTTAATTTAGTGGAGCGAGGAAATGTGCTCGTCACGGATTTTTTCTATGGTTTTACGGATTGAAATCATGACATCAACGAGTTCTGGATCTAAGTGTTTTCCGCTTTCTTCTTTTAAATAGTTAAAAGCCTGATCAATTGACCATGCTTCTTTGTATGGTCTAACGCTGGTTAGTGCATCAAATACGTCTGCTACAGCTACAATGCGCGCCGCAAGTGGAATATCTTTTCCTTTTAACCCGTATGGGTAGCCTTTGCCATCGTAACGTTCGTGATGCGCTAAAGCGATTTCACCGCCCATTTGCAAATATTTTGAGGGGCTATCTTGCAAAATTTCGTAACCAATAAGGGGGTGGTTGCGCATAATTTTTAGCTCACTATCGTCTAGCGGCCCTTGCTTTAGTAAAATGCTGTCTGCAATGCCAATTTTTCCAATATCGTGGAGCGGCGCAGAAAGTTCAATAACCTCTGCGTCTGCCTCGTTCATACCTGTGGCTAGTGCAATAGCTTTGCTGTATAGGGACATACGTTGAAGATGCATAGCGGTGTCATAATCTTTATGTTCGCCAGCGCGAGCTAGGCGCATTAAGGTTTCTTTTTCGCGCGCTCTAATTTCGGATGTGGCGGCCTTTACCAGTGATTCGAGCAAATCACCTCTGTTTTGTAATGCCAATTGTTGCTGGCGCATGGTAAGCAGGTTTCGGCTGCGGGCTGTACATTCATAAACATCAACCGGTTTGCTTAAAAAGTCAGCCACGCCTGCATCTAATGCTGCGTAACGGGTTTCAGCATCTTTTTTGATGGTAATCATGATCACTGGTACAGCTTCATAATTGGGTAAGGTTTTGAGTAATCTTACAAAATCGACCCCGTTCATTTCTGGCATCACATAATCAATAAAAACGAGATCAGCTGTATGCTCTGTCGCCCATTCTAGGGCTTCTTCTGGGTTATTCTTTTCAATAATTTTAATTTTTGCGTTAATACTTTTTACCACATGAGACAAGATAGTTCGACTGGTAGATTGGTCATCTACCACTAAAACAGAGCATCCCTCAAATAATCTTGCATCAATCATTTATCTACCTGAGCTAGTCTTAAGACTTGTTAACAATAAAATAAAAACAACATTTAACTTGTTGAAAATTAAAGTTGAAAGACAAAAAGTAAACAAAAAGTGCTAAATCCACTTAAATTTTTAGTTGAAGTCTGCTTGCAACTTCATGTTCATTTTTAGTTGTGCGTTTTTATTGTTAGTGTTGAAATTTTAGTCATTAAATTTCGCCAACTGGGCTCTATTCTGACACAAATTCGAAAAAAATTAATAACTATTTTTTATGCTGCCAGCGGTTGTTTGCGGCCTTAGATCGAAAGCAATACAGATGCGCTCTTGAATTGAATTGAAAGGGACGGTGCGGTGGAATAGCGAGGAAGGAAATAATACAATATCTCCCACATTTGGCAAAATGCGCTCTAGAGGAAAATCTTTGAGCGTTTTCGGAGCAACAATCGGATAATCATCTCCATGTGTGCCATATTCAAAAGCGCCTTCAGTCCCGTTAGATGGAGGCATTGCTAGATAAACCGCGCCGCTAATCCAACCAATCTCGTGAATGTGCGCGCTTAAGTGCCCACCCTGTTGCATTTTAACGTACCAAGAGCTTGTGAACTCTAACTCAGCTGGAAAGGATTTGATGAGTTCACTGTTGGTATTTTTGAACTTTGCTTGATACGCTAAAAATTCTTTTTTAATTAATTCAGCAAGCGTGCGGAACGAAGCTTCAGGTCGTTTGAACAAATTTCCAGCCGATTGCTGACCATTAGTAAGTCGGCCTTGCTTGCGCTCTGCAATTTCTGCTGTATTGATATCATGCAGCAAGGCATTCAAAAGCGCGCTGTTATTTGCCAGCTCAGGTATTGCATGTTGATAGACAAAATCTAAGCCATTTTTGCAGAAATTGTAGGGATCTTCTTCGTTAAAATTAATACTGTAATGAGTCGAAAGTGTCGCCAAGAATGGCCATGTATGCTTCTTCTGGTTGATGATTTCAGCGCGTATTGTTGCAAAAACTTCAAATTTCCCTGCTTTATAAAGGCAATACAAAATGCGCGCCTGCCAATCATCAAGTTGCGAGCGCTCGAAATAAGGAATGGCATCGTCGTATTTGGTTGCAAGATATAAAAATTCTGCCATGTTGTAATTGGCATTTGCATGAGCGGGATTTAAAGAAAGCGCAGTTTGATAGCATTTTACTGCTGCATCCATATTGCCTTGATCGCGAAAAGTTTCACCCAAATTATTGTGTGCATCAGTGTAGTTTGGAAATAGTTCAATTGCGCTCAAATAGCTTTTTACAGCTTCTTCCAGCATCCCGTCATCTCGCAAAGCTGTGCCAAGGTTAAAGTGACCCCGCGCATCCTGCGGATTGATTTTTAAGCCAGTTTTATAACTGGAGATCGCCTCGCTAAGTTTGCCTTGACGTTGCAGAATTGTACCCAAATTGCCATGCGCCTCATAAAAATTCGGCTTAATTGCAATTGCCTCGCGTGTAATATTTTCAGCCTCTGCAAGGCTATCCAAATGACTTAGCGCAATGCCTAAATTAAAATATAGATCCGCATTTTCAGGCTGAAGCTTTATCGCATTTTTATAGCTTGCTGATGCCTCGTCATATTTTTCCTGACCATCCAATGCCAAGGCGAGCACATGGTGCAAAATAAAGATGTGTGGGTGCTGAGCAATTAAGTTTTTAGCAGCGCTTTCTGCTTGTGCGAGATGCCCATTATTCAATAGTTGAATAAGTTGCTGAACCGCCATTTGATTAGGTTGAGAGGATATCGCCATGGTTTATGAGTAACTGTTTTGCACGCGACTTGCCATTCGCTTTAAAAGTTGCATGGCGACGCGCGGCTCGTCTACCAGCATGGTATCAATATTTTCTGCATAAATCACAATAATCCTAGCTTCATCTGAAGCCACGATAGCATTTGCCGTTGTAGGTTTTTGCGTGAGAATTGCCATCTCGCCAAAATAATCGTCAGTTTTTAGTTGACGAACAATTTTATCACCATTGGTTAAATTTACCTCGCCATCTACCAGATAATATAGGTTGCGCTCTGTGTTTCCTCGCTCAAAAATGTATTCGCCTTGGTGTAAAACAAGGCCATAGCGCTGCATTAGTGTTTCAATGTAATTTGCCTTATTTGGCGCGTCGTCAAACAAATCTTTCAGCAAAAGTACATCTTTTCTGCGTAGCGTGGCAATCAGCTCGGAGCCCAATAAAAACACGGCAAAGTTGAGATAAAGCCAGGTGATGGAAACAAACATATTCTTCATGCTGCCAAATACGGCACCGTAATTTTGGTTGAGTGATAAAAACAATCCAAATGCAGGGCGCATAAGCAACCACAGCAGGGCGGTGAGTGCAGCACCGGCCAGCAAATGCACAAAAGCAATACGCATAGGAAAAAATATTTTGTAAAACATACCTATTAATAGTGTGGTGACAATAAGCGTGATAGTGCCGCCTACCATGCTTAATTGCGCGTTAGATAAGTGCGCGGCTAAAAAGCGCACAGCTTTTTCGACGACAAAACCTGCAGAAGTGAAAATAAAAAATAACAGTAAAATGCCCAAAACAGAAAGCACATCTTTTAATTTACGTTTGATAAACGAGGGCGCTTCGGTGGTAGATGCAATGGTATAAAAAGAAGCGCGCATTGCGCTGGCGAGCGGTGTAATTGTCCAAAGTAACACAAATATACCCAAGGCGCCCCAAGCTGCCTTCGTTTGCGAGGCGCCATAAACTTCCACCATAATTTTGCTACTGAACTCAGGCATGATATTGCCAGTGATAATTGCCAGTTTAACGATGGCGTAATTAGAAGACACGATTAAATGACTAAGCAAAAAAAACATCAACAACATCAAAGGAATAAGCGCAAATAACGCATAAAACGACAGTGATGCGGATAGGCTCATGATGTTGTGCCTTGCAAACCCAGCCCAAGTTTCGCGCAACACAAGCAGGGGCGTGGCATACTCCTGCTTTGCGTAGGCCTGCAAAGGTTTGTTGATTGCAGGATGCTGCGCCAAGTTTTTAAGCTTAGTGTTTTTTAACTTTGGGTTTTGTGGGACTTCAGCCAATTTGCTTAAACTTCTCTGTGGCCGCAACCAAAGCTGACATAATGCCCGTTTCCATCGCCGAATGACCAGCATCTGGCACCATAATTAACTCGGCATGAGGCATGCTGCGAGACAATAACCATGCGGTCTCTGGCGGGCATACCATATCGTAACGACCTTGCACAATGATTGTTGGAATATGCGATAACTTTGCTACCTGTTTCAATATTGCCTCGCCATCTACAAAACAGTGTTGCTGAATATAGTGGATTTGTACCCGCGCCCGCGCCACTTCGGTATCGCTAGCAATTGTAGATGAGTTAACATTATTGGCGGCAGTGTTGTTAGCATTTAAAGGTATAAGGCGCAAAATCGAACCTTCAAACGCATTCCAGCGTTCCGCAGCAGCTTGGTTAATTTTGGCATCGGCGGAGAAAATGCGCTTTTCATAAGCAATGAGTAAATTATTACGTTCATTTTCTGGCAAATAATCCAATAGTGTTTGCCATACCTCTGGGAAAAATAGCTTCACCTCTCCTAAAAACCAATCTAGCTCGTTTGGGCGACTTAAAAATATACCGCGTAATATAAGTGTAGTCACACGATTCATATGCTTTATGGCATAAGCTAATGCCAGCGTACTACCCCAAGAGCCGCCAAATACGTGCCATTTGGCAATGCCCAAATGCTCACGCAGGCGCTCTAAATCTGCTATTAAGTCTTCAGTGGTATTTTCTTCTACCTCACCTTGCGGTTTACTGCGGCCACAGCCGCGCTGGTCAATTAAGATAATGCGGTAGTGACCAGGGTCAAAAAATCGCCGCTGACCTGGGTTGCAACCGCTGCCTGGCCCACCATGCAAAAATATGACAGGCGCGCCCTCGGGGTTGCCGCATAACTCATAATAAACGTTATGAATATCCCCAACTTTTAGCCAGTTTGTTTCGAAAGGTTCTATTTCAGGATACAAATTGTAAGTGACTTGACACATTATTAGCGTAAGGCTTTCTAATTGATTTTATTGAACTTTTTATTTTTTACTAAAAAAATATAAACAAGACTGAAATATTTTTTCAATATTTGTTAATAAATTGTAACTAAAGTGTTGCAATTCAAATTTACTTGCATTATATTTCATTCCTCACATGAAAATGTGATGTAAAGCATGCTTTAAATTTGTACTAATAACTATATAGGTAATGCGGTTGTTAATGCAAAATTTGAGCGTGCTTATTTAAAAACCCTTAGTAATATAACTTTGGAGATCAATATGCAAGTTAATAAAATTAAGCTAGCTTTAGGCTTAGTTGCAGGTCTATCAGCGGCTATGCCAATGGTAGCATCAGCAGCTGCAGACCAAGAAGCAGCAATCGCAAATGCAAACAACTGGGCTCACCCACGTGGTAACCACACGAACCAAGCTTACAGCACATTAGCGCAAATCAACAAAGGTAACGTAAAAAACCTTAAAGCAGCATGGACATTCGCTACTGGTGTAAACCGTGGTCACGAAGGCGCTCCATTGGTTATTGGTAACATGATGTATGTACATACAGCATTCCCAAACAACGTATATGCTTTAGATTTAAACGACAACCAAAAAATCGCTTGGCAATATTTCCCTAAACAAGACCCATCAGTACAAGCTGTATTGTGCTGCGACAACGTTAACCGTGGTCTTGGTTTCGGTGATGGCAAAATCTACTTGCAACAAAACGACGGTAACTTAGTTGCTTTGGACGCAAAAACAGGTGCTAAAGTATGGTCAACATTGGTAAACGATCCAAAAGTTGGCGCTACAAACACTAACGCACCACACGTAATTAAAGATAAAGTTTTAACAGGTTGTTCAGGTGCTGAGTTTGGTGTACGTTGCTTTATCGCAGCATACAATGCTAAAGATGGTTCATTGGCATGGAAAGCTTACTCAACAGGTCCTGATGCTGAAGTGTTAATCGGCTCTGATTTCAACTCTGCTAACCCACAATACAATGCTTTGTCAGTTTACAAAGACATCAATGGTGGTAACAAACAAGGCGGTTCTTTCGAAGCAATGAAAGCCGGCGAAATCAAAATCGGTGAAAAAGAACTTGGTACACGTACATGGTTGAAACCTCAAGCTGTTAAAGATGGTTGGCAACATGGTGGTGGCTCTGTATGGGGCTGGTGGCCATATGATGCACGTACAAACTTAGTGTACTACGGTACAGGTAACCCATCTGTTTGGAACCCAGACGTACGTCCAGGCGACAACAAATGGTCTATGACTATATTTGCACGTGATTTAGATTCAGGCGTTGCAAAATGGGGCTACCAAATGACTCCACACGATGAGTGGGATTATGATGGTATTAACGAAGTAATCTTGTTCGACAAAGGTGGCAAAACATACGCATGGCACCATGACCGTAACGGTTTTGCGTACACTTTCCAAGCTGGTAACGGTACATTAGTTGCTGCTGAAAAAGTACACCCATTTGTTAACTGGGCTACTGGTATTGACATGAAAACTGGCGTTCCACAAAAAGTGGGCACAGCTTCAACTCACCAAGACTACAATGCTAAAGGTGTATGCCCAGCTGCATTGGGTACTAAAGACCAACAACCAGCTGCTTACTCACCAAAAACTGGTTTGATTTACACTCCACTAAACCACGTATGTATGACATACGAGCCAGTTGAGTCTAAATACACTGCTGGTCAACCATGGGTTGGTGCTACTTTAACTATGTTTGCTGGTCCAGACGGCGTAATGGGTGGCTTCGGCGCTTATGATCCAATGACTAACAAAAAAGTTTGGTACAACAAAGAGAAATTCTCTGCTTGGGGTGGTGCTTTAACAACTGCTTCAAACTTGGTTTTCTACGGTACTCTTGATCGTTGGTTCAAAGCTTTAGATGCACAATCAGGTAAAGAACTCTGGAAATTCCAAGTAGGTTCTGGCGTGATTGGTAATGCATTCACATACGGCCACGCTGGCAAACAACACGTTGGTGTGTTGTCTGGTATCGGTGGTTGGGCTGGTGTTGCAATGAACTTAGGTATGACTAACCCAACAGACGCTTTAGGTGCTGCTGGTGGTTATGCTGAGTTGACAAAATACAACGCTGCTCCTGGCGGCGGCGGTTTGACAGTGTTTGCACTTTAATTAGTTGAAAAACTAGTTTTAGTTCTTAACATAAGCAAATTAGCACCCCACTTCGGTGGGGTGTTTTTTTATATTAAACAAATAGTTAAATTAGATATACAGAGTAGTATCTCTAAAAATAGAAATTGGTTAGAATAGGCAGTTGTTGAAATTGCCAAGAACTTTTATTTTTAGTGACACTCTATGTAGGAGCACGGCAGAATAGTCGTGAATTTGATAAGGAACTTAAGATGTTAAAACAAGTAAAAAAGCTGGGTCTAATCGCATGTTTGGCAATTACTGCAAATTTTGCATTGGCTGGGGACAGAGTAAAAGATGCTGATATTCCAACACTAAATCCAGATGAAGGACGTGTTGGTGAGCAGGCGCGCGTGCCTAATTTTGATGAGTTTAAAGTCTGTGCAGACCCAGATAACATGCCTTATTCAAATGTAAAACACGAAGGTTTTGAAGACAAAATTGCAGAACTTTTGGCAAAAGATTTAGGCAAGCCGCTTACTTATAGTTATGCCTACAATCGTCAAGGTTTTTTAAGAAATACCATTAGCGCAAAGCGTTGCGACATTATCATTGGTGTCCCACCAGATTTTGATGCACTACGTACATCAAAACCATATTATCGTACTGGCCATGTATTTGTTTGGCGTAAAGATAGTAATTACAACATTACAAGCTGGGACTCACCAGATTTGAAAAAGGGTCTGATTGGTGTCATAGGTCAAAGCCCAGCTACAATACCAATGAATGACAAAGGCTTAATTGCGAATGCAAGACCTTACCGTATGCAACGGGACTTAAATTTACCACCTAGCTTTATGATTGATGATTTAGCAAAAGGTGATATTGATGTTGCAATTGCTTGGGGCCCTATTGGTGGATACTTTGCGAAACAATCAAAAATACCAATGCAGGTCGTGCCAGTGCCTGAGTACGAAAACGAAGATGTAAAAGGAAAAGAGTATTGGAATATTTCTGTAGGTGTGCGAAAAGGTGACAAAGATCGAATGGCACAAATTCAAGCCGCGCTAGACCGCAACCAAGATAAAATCTTTAAAATTTTGGATGATTTTGGTGTCCCTCATGTGGCAGTTGTAGATGGTGACAGTGTTGAAAAAGTATATAGAGATGACATAAAACGCAAAAGTGCAGAACGTGGTACTAAAGCTCAAAAAGAAGATAAAGCTGTTGAAAGTAAAAGCAAAAATGGTGGTGACGGAACCGATTAATTTGGGTAAAATGTTCAACTTATTTGTTGCAAGCATATTAAAAAACTGTGTCAACCAAATAAATAATTGTTCGTTAATTTTACATACGTAAGTTGAATGCGTTTAGCATAAACATAACGTAGCTCATATTTAAGTACCTTAAGGGAGAAAACATGTTAGGCAATAAATTTTTAAAGTCAGCATTATTTGTTTCTATGTTGGCATTCGCAGCACTTTCATTACAAGCAAACGCAGCATGTAATTTCGTATCTACAAAAGACGGTAGTGCATTTAAAATTAAAGCGACTGATACAGATACACCAGAAGCAAAAGAGTTCTTAGAAACTTGTAAAAACCCATACACTGCAAAATATGCAGCAGATGCAGAAGCTGCAAAAGCAGGAAAAAAAGTGCT
>JBJXDT010000010.1:0-2929 GCA_046153505.1 Methylophilaceae bacterium
TGAATATAATCAAGAGCTCTCTCTAGGCACTCGCTCCATGTCAGCCTTCTATTTTCACCAATAGCTACTTTTGCACAAACAATATTTAAGCCTTTAAAGCTATAATCTTTCGTCTCGGTATTTAGTACAATTGGATATGGGCAATTTGGCCAATAACGTGCAAATAATGAAAAAAATGGATGCCAACAATCTTCAAAACTATCGGAAGTGTTTACAAAAATGGTGAGGTCGTTCGCGTGCTCAACCTTGTTTAACCCCATGTATTGCTCCAAATAATTATCTTTATGAGCAACATTATACTAGTAGCTAAGCCAAGTAATGCCTAACGTCATCCATATCGTTGAACCAACGCTTGCTAATGAGGCTGGCCATTGCCTAAGTTTTGTTACAACGCTCGCGGATGCAAGCCCGACCACACTTGTTTTACTTTGGGCAAATCATGCGGCTAAGCTAAGCTTCACTTCAAACAATATTGAATTAAAAAAGTTTTTTTATAGAAAAATTCGTAAAATTCAATGTTACTTTTTATATAGAAAACTGCTTCAAACCAGTGAGAAAATATTTATTTCAACTGCAAGCCACCTAGATTTAAGCACATTCAATCTAGCAGCTAAAAAACTATATCCAAATGGGGTAATCCCTGAAAATAAAGTTTATTTTTATTTTCATTGGATGAATAACAGCGATAAAAAAATAACAAACTTAAAAACAATCGCGCATCAGCAACCTAACATCAAAATACTTGGTACTACACCAACTGTAATTAAAGTATTCAAAGAGGCTGGGTTTAAACATGCTGATGTTGTTCCATATCCAATATCCATTCCAATGAAGTCAGCCGAAACATCTAATGGCTTTAAAAAAGTCCTATTTGCTGGCGCAGCAAGGCAGGATAAAGGGTTTGGTCATGTAGTTGATTTACTTGATTACGTAACCAAACAAAATCTAAATATACCGTTTCTGATACAAAGTTCTGCGGAACACTTTCATAAATATGATGTTGCCACTAAGGCTGATATTGCTCGTTTAAACAAATTAGACAACTCACATATAGAAATTTGCGCAGAAACCCTAGCGCCAGCGCAATATTTATCTCATTTTTCGGGTGCAATTTGTATTCAAATATACTCCCCTTTTGATTTCGCAGACCGCATCAGCGGAGTTACATTGGATGCACTTTCTGCAGGTAGCCCAATCTTAGCACTAGCAAACACATGGATTGCTAAACAGGTATTGCGCTTTAATGCAGGCATTGTTGTTGATACCACGGACCCAGCTACCTTAATAAAAGAATTTAGTAACTTGATTGCTAACTAAAAAGATTACAGCCAAAATGCATCATTTGCAGGCAAAACTTTGCAAAGTGAACACAGTGCCCATCAATTAGCAAATCTATTATTCACAAATTTATAAAGACATATATGACTCAACCTCCCATTAACTTTCAAACCAAAACTATTGTCAATTTTAAAAACTCTGCTAAATCTGAACTCGAGTTAATACGCGCGTTTTTTGATAACAAAAGTGATGGATTTTATGTGGACGTTGGTGCTAACGACCCTGTTATTGGCTCACAAACCTATCATCTCGAGCAACTTGGTTGGAAAGGCTTACTGATAGAACCATTAGCTTATCTTGCTGATTCGCTTAGAGCAAATCGTAGAGCTGCAGTTGCACAATATGCTTGTTCTACACCAGAGAATCACAACAAAAAACTTCAATTCTTAATGGCTGGTGTGTATTCAACACTCAATAAAAACCCGATTGCAATAGGCGCAAACAGTAGCGAATACATAGAGGTGACTTGCAAAACACTTGACTCTGTTCTAGATGAGTATGGCGTAAATCCTAATTTTGACTTTATCTCTATAGACATTGAAGGCCATGAAATGGAAATGTTCAAAGGCTTTTCATTCGGGAAATGGCAACCAGCGTTGGTTTTATTAGAAGATCATGTCACAAATCTCGAGAAGCATCGCCATATGAAAAAAAATGGCTATCAACTTTTGATGCGAACTGCGATGAATAGCTGGTATGTACCGCGATCGATAGGCTACAAACTAAGCCTGTATTCCCGTCTTCAGTATTTTAGAAAATACTATTTGGGTTTACTACCACGTAAATTAAGATACATGCGTTAGCATTTAATAAATGCACATCCTCATCATCAAAACATCTTCTATGGGTGACATTATTCATTGCCTACCTGTGATTAACGATATTCTATTACACTACCCCTACGCAAAAATTGATTGGGTGGTAGAAGATAGTTTTGCAGATATTCCGCGCATGCATCCAAAAATCAATCAAGTATTCACAGTTGCTATTAGGCGTTGGCGAGGGTCTATTTTCAAGGAATCCACTTGGAAAGAAGTTTCCAAGTTTAAGCATTCACTTGATGCCTATGATGTCGTGATTGATTGCCAAGGTCTTACCAAAAGCGCGGTTATTAGCTTGTTAACGAAAGGTCCTCGGCATGGCTTTGATTGGCGTTCTGGGCGCGATCCTTTTGCTAGCATTTTTTACAATAAAAAACACAAAGTTTCTTTGTTACGTGATGCGGTTGCCCGCAACCGTGCACTTTGTGCGCTAGCCTTAGGTTATGTCTTACCAAACGCTACACCCAACTATGGGATTTCAAGCAACAAACCTGAGAAGCCCATGGATATTGACTTGCAGGGCAAGTATATTATTGCATTTCATGCTACAAGCCGCGATTCAAAGCTATGGCCCGTCACCAGTTGGGTTGCCATAGGCAAAGCGCTTGCCAAAATGAATCTTAATCTAGTGCTACCATGGGTCAGTGATGCTGAATTGTATCGCGCAAATGAAATTGCGAGACAATTAAGTACCGCAAAAGTCTTGCCCAAACTCAATATTACGCAACTTGCACCTATTATTGCGCAAGCGCAAGCTGCGATTGGCGTGG
>JBJXDT010000011.1:0-3665 GCA_046153505.1 Methylophilaceae bacterium
AGGAGTTTCATTGGGGAATTGAACAGTCTTATTGATTCAACGGATCAGTTTCTTGTAGCTCAATTGCAGCGGCGAGCAAGGCAAGACGAGCAACTACGCCATATGCATAAAAGCGGTTGGGTACGGAGTCAGGCGCGTCAGTGCAGTCGGGCAGTGTACAAGGCTTTTCAAACGCCAAGGGCACAAAATGTGAGCCAGGGGCGTGTAAATTTTCATCCATTCCACGTTCGGTATGAACACGGTAAAAACCGCCGATGACAAAGTGATCCATCATATATACCACAGGTTCGGCAACAGCCTCATTAATACTCTCAAAGGTGTAAACACCTTCTTGAATAATGACTTCAGATACTTGTTGCCCTTCCTTAATCACTGACATTTTATTGCGCGCTTTACGGTTTAGATCACGTACATCGTCAGGTGATTTTACAGTCATAATGCCCATGCCATATGTACCAGCGTCGGCTTTTACAATCACAAATGGTTCTTGTGTGATGCTATATTCAGCGTATTTAATTTTGATTTTATTGAGCAGCAACTCAACTTTTAAAGCCAAGCATTCTTCACCTGCACGGGCATGAAAATCAATCTCCCCACAAGTTTCAAAATAGGGATTCAACAACCAAGGATCAATATCTAAAAGTTGTGAAAATTCATCAACTATGCGGTTATATGCTTCAAAATGCTTTGATTTTCTTCTAACGTGCCAGCCAGCATGTAATGGAGGAATTAGATCTTGCTCAAGATTTTTTAATATATCTGGGATACCGCCAGATAAATCATTGTTAAGTAAAATGGCGCAACTATCAAAATCGCCAAGTTCATTATTTTTCAGTTTAATGCGATTACCTATTCGAACAACAGGTTCAAGTAATAACTTTTGCCCATCGTGCGCTTCTAGAATCGTTGGCTCGGTAATTTCTGTTGAAATGCTACCTACGCGCACATCTAGGCCAGCGGCTTTCATAATATTGACCAGCTCCACCACATTGCGAAGATAATAGGTGTTGCGGGTATGGTTCTCAGGAATAATCATAAGCCGATGCGCTTCTGGGCATATTTTTTCTACAGCTACCATTGCTGCTTGAACGCTCAAACTTAAAAATTCTGGATTAAGATTATTAAAGCCGCCAGGGAATAAATTAGTATCTACAGGAGCAAGCTTGAAGCCGCTATTGCGTAAATCAACAGATGCGTAAAAAGGTGCAGCACACTCTAGCCATTGACTGCGGAACCAATGCTCGATTTTTGGCATTGCCCCTAGCATTTTTTTCTCTAGGCTTAAAAGCGGCCCACTCAGTGCGGTGGTTAAATGTGGAACCATGATTTCCTCTTAAACAATATAATGCGCCTGAACATCAGCGTGATAACTACTTCTTACCATGGGGCCACTGGCTGCATTATTAAAGCCCATCATATCCGCTTTTTGCTTTAAATTTTCAAAAATAGCAGGTTCCACGTAGCGTATCACAGGTAAATGATGGACACTGGGTTGCAAATATTGCCCTAAAGTCAACATGGTGACTTGATGCGCACGTAGGTCTTGCATTACTTGTAAGATTTCTTCGTCGGTTTCGCCAAGACCCAGCATCAGACCACTTTTAGTTGGAATGTGTGGATACATCGCGTTAAACGCTTTAAGTAAATTGAGAGAGTTATCATAATCTGATCCAGGACGCGCTTGTTTATAAAGCCTTGGCACAGTTTCTAGATTATGGTTCATCACGTCTGGAGGTGCTTCTTTTAATATTTTTAGTGCAATGTCTAATCGCCCTCGAAAATCAGGCACTAAAATCTCAATCTTGATTGTAGGCGACTTTTCACGCACTGCTCGAATGCAATCTACGAAATGTTGAGCACCGCCATCTGGCAAATCATCTCTGTCCACACTGGTTATTACTACATAATTTAGACGCATTTGTGCGATTGTTCTAGCCAAGCTTTCAGGCTCGTTGCTGTCTGGTGGCAATGGTTTGCCATGTGCCACATCACAAAAAGGGCAACGTCGTGTACAAATGTCACCTAAAATCATAAACGTAGCAGTACCACCGCTAAAACATTCGCCAATGTTGGGACAGCTCGCCTCTTCGCATACAGTATGCAAGTTGTTATCACGTAAAATCTGTTTAATTTCTTGAAAGCGTGATGAATTAGGCACTTTCATGCGAATCCACTCAGGCTTGCGAAGCATGGGTTGCGGAATTATTTTTATAGGAATTCGCGAGGTTTTTGCCGCGTCTGTTTCTTTTACGCCAGCAATTTTTTTTTGGGGTAGAACTTTAGTTTCAATCATTTTGTAAATTTTTCTTCAAAATATCAAGTAACATTAAACCCATTTGATGTGGCGTTTTGAATATGCTTAATTCTTTAGTTTGTGTCATTTCTAGGCCTTTATAACCACATGGATCAATTGCTAAAAAAGGTGCTAAATCCATATCAACATTTAAACTAAGCCCATGATAGCAATAATTATTCTTTAATCTCAATCCTACAGATGCAATCTTCTTGTTGCCCACATATACGCCAGGAGCTTCCTTTTTAGCGAAGGCTACAACATCGTAGTTTGCAAGAAGCTCTATTAAACTATTTTCAATCACAGAAACGAGTTGCCTTACTTTAAACTGGCAACGATTTAAGTCGACGAGTAAATATATTATTACTTGACCTTGCCCGTGATAGGTGATTTTGCCACCTCTATCTGAGAGGATAAGTGGAATGTCGGTTTGTGGTAAGCGCACATCTTTGCGATTTAAGCCCAAAGTGTAAACACTATAATGTTCAGTTAACCATAGCTCATCAGCAGTGTCTTGGTTTCTTTTGGCGGTGAAATGTTGCATTGCTGTGAGTGTGGTTTGATAGTCAGTACGACCTAAATCACGCGTTATTATTTGCATTATCTCTAAAAACTACAATACAACCTTAACCATAGGGTGGCCACTGAGTGCTCTATATATATCGTCAAGTTGTGGCTTGGACGTGACGTGAACGGTACAAGTAAGGCTAATATACTTTCCTCCAGAACTTCCGCGCAATTCGATATTGCTTTCATCAAAATTAGCTAAAAAATTACGAATTGTTTTGATTATTTCCGCTGAAAAATCTGTCTGCGTTTCACCCATCACTTTTATAGGAAAGTCACATGGAAACTCGATAAGCGTTTCTTGGATATTATTATCTTCAGATTTAGCCATAAATATTACTGCAAAAGTAAACGTACGCTATCAATTATTCTGCCAATAATACCAGCCTCATCAACACTTTTTGTCGCGACAAGTTTTTGTTCACTGATGACTTTGCCATCTAAGCTAAATATAATTTTGCCAATTTCCTGCCCAGCTTTAATTGGGGCAATTAAAGGTTGTTTGCTGGACATATTTGCTTTTACGCCTGCATAATGGCCTTTGGGCAACGATAGGTAAAAGTCTTTGACTACGCCAGCAGTAACAGTTTTATCTTGCCCTTTGAATACGCGCAAGGTACTTACAGGCTGAAATTTTTTATATACTAAGGTAGATTCAAAAAACTGAAAGCCATAGCCAAGTAGCTTTTGACTTTCTGATGCGCGCATAGCATCACTTGCAGCTCCCAAGACTACAGAAACTAAGCGAGTTGAATCATGAACTGATGATGAGATTAAGCAATAGCCAGCTGTTTCGGTATGCCCT
>JBJXDT010000012.1:0-4285 GCA_046153505.1 Methylophilaceae bacterium
TTCATCGACACCATTGTCAAACTTTGGTCAATTATTTTATTAAAAATAAAAAATTAAGTTATTTAACTATATGATTTTTATAGTAAATTAACTTAAACGAAAATGTGGTACTAATCGTGCAAGAGTATCCTTGTCAAATCGTCATGCAGGTTAAAGGGATACAACAATGAAAAAAAATGCAATTAATCAAGATTGGGAAGAAGTATTTGATGTGATTCAAAACTCATTCTCCTTTGATAAACATTTAGATTTTTATAACTGGTTGCAAAAAGATGTTAGAAATGTGATTAAGCACGATATTCTAATTGCGGCCTGGGGTGATTTCGCTTCTGGTGATCTCAATTTTGATGTCAGCTCAAACATTGATGAAATTCGCACACAAAAGCTTATTGATGCGCCAGGAGTATTTTCATACTTGATGACTACACTTCATCAGCGTTGGGTTGATAATGGTGAAAGATGGTTCCGTATTAACTTTTTCGATGCTGCTGGCATTAACGCGCAATCTCCAACGGCCTTCACGCGCAAATTAGTAGGCATGAATTCATTGCTCGTATACGGTGTACGCGACACACGCAGTAAAACAGACTGTATCTATGTATTTTTCGATAATGCACGTGAGTTCCAAGTTCAAAACTCAGTGCTTGGTTTATTAATGCCACATTTAGATGCTGCTTTACGTCGTGTAGCGCATATTGAAGCTCCAAATGCGGATGATACATTGTTAGAAGAGTATTCAGTAGGTGGATTAAGCGATCGCGAACACGAAATTTTACATTGGGTAAAATCAGGTAAAACGAATTATGAAATTGGCATGATTTTAACGATTAGTCCAAACACAGTTAAAAATCACCTTAAACGAATTTTCCAAAAACTTGATGTTTCCTGCCGTGCACAAGCTGTGGCGAAGTACACACCACAAAGATTAATGTAACGTTTTTTGCAAAACCAAATCAGGGGCCTGGTCTAGGAAGTAGATCAGGCCTTTTTTATTTGCAAAACCTCAATCTTGTAAGCTATCTTTAACTCAACAAATCGCGTTACAATGTATTAATTATGGTGCCCAAAAGAGGACTCGAACCTCCACATCTTTCGATACTAGTACCTGAAACTAGCGCGTCTACCAATTCCGCCATTTGGGCTATTAATACACTTTGCGCCGCATTTTATAGAAAGTAAATCTCTTGTCAAATAAATTAAACTCACTGATTTTTAATAAATGAAAAAAAATAATATGTCAAAACGCCACAATGACCCATTTGCAAAACGTGAGGCTTCTCAATATGAGACGCCGTTGCCTAGCCGTGAGTTGATTATGCAAACCATGCAGGAGCAAGGCGTTCCGCTTCACATTGAAGTGCTATATGACTTACTCGATATTCGTGAAGAGGAACGTGAGATTTTTAATAAGCGTTTAAATGCCATGGAGCGAGAAGGGCAAATTATGCCCAATCGTAAAGGTGCGCTGTGCTTGGCGGAAAAAATTGAAGCGATTCCAGGAACAATACAAGGTCATCCTGACGGTTTTGGCTTTTTAGTACCTGACGACAAATCTAAATATCCTGAAGATTTATTTTTATCTGCCAAAGAAATGCAACAGGTGATGCATGGTGACCGTGCCATGGTGCGCATGAGTGGATTAGACCGCAAAGGTCGGCCTGAAGGTAAGATTGTTGAAGTATTAGAACGCACCAATAAAAGTGTCGTTGGGCGTGTGATACGCGGGCAGGGCGTGACGATTGTTGCAGCGGAAGACAAGCGTATTAATCAAGACATTTTGATTCCTTACCATCTCGATATGGGTGCTAAAGTTGGTCAAGTAGTGATGGTTGAAATTACCGAGCAACCTTCTGCACACGCGCACCCCATGGGCAAAGTGGTTCAAATTCTAGGTAACTATGCTGACAGTGGCATGGAAATCGAAATTGCACTGCGCAAACATAAGTTGCCACATCAGTTTTCGCCTGCAGCGTTGGCACAAGCAGAGGCCATACCAAAGTTGGTACAACCTAATGATTATAAAGGGCGTATTGATTTACGCGAATTGCCACTCATTACGATTGATGGAGAAACGGCCCGAGATTTTGATGATGCTGTATTTGCAGAACCTCAGGGCAGTGATTGGCGGTTGGTGGTTGCAATTGCCGATGTGAGCTTTTATGTCAAGCCAGATGATGCGCTCGATAAAGATGCATTAGAGCGTGGTAACTCTATTTATTTTCCACGTCGCGTCATTCCCATGTTACCAGAAGCGCTGTCGAACGGCTTGTGCTCACTTAATCCAGACGTAGAGCGGCTATGCATGGTGTGTGATATGGTCGTTTCCGCAGATGGCAAAGTGCAGAAACATAAGTTTTATCCTTCAGTGATGCTTTCTAAAGCGCGTATGACTTACACTAAAGTGGCAGAAATGTTGCAAAATCCACACGGTGAAACTGCTAAAGAATATGCACACATTATGCCGCATGTGCAAAATTTGTACGCGCTATTCAAGGCAATGTTGATCCAGCGTCAAAAACGTGGTGCAATCGAATTTGAAACATCTGAGACGATGATGATTTTTAACGATCAGGGAAAAATCGACAGTATTGTTCCGACGACGCGGAATGAAGCACATCGAATCATTGAAGAGTGCATGCTCGCTGCCAATGTATGTGCCGCCAACTTTTTACATCATCACAAACATGCTGCCTTGTACCGAATTCACGAAGGACCAACGCCTGAAAAACTAGAATTGTTACGAACATTCATGGCGGAATTTGGATTTGGTGTAGGTGGCGGCGAAAAACCTCACGCAAAAGATTATGCCAAGCTAATGGAGCAAATCAAAAAACGTCCTGATGAACAATTGTTGCAAACTGTATTGTTGCGCTCTATGCAGCAAGCCGTTTATAGTCCTGATAATGTAGGGCATTTTGGATTGGCATATGAGGCTTACGCACATTTTACTTCTCCAATTCGACGTTATCCAGATTTGTTGATTCATCGTGCGATTAAAGCCGTGTTGAATGATGAAACCTACAAAGCTAAGGACTGGAATCATTTAGGCGCGCATTGTTCTATGACTGAGCGTCGTGCGGATGATGCAAGTCGTGATGTCACCAATTGGTTGAAATGCTTCTATATGCAGGACAAAATTGGTGAGGTTTTTGAGGGTACTGTGGCAGGTGTCACTGCTTTTGGTGTATTTGTGGCTCTTGATGGTGTGTACGTAGAAGGCTTGCTTCATGTGACTGAGCTTGGAAATGATTATTTCCATTACGATAAAGCACGCCACGAAATGATAGGCGAGCGCACCAATATGCGTTACCGATTAGGCGACCGCTTAACAATAAAAGTGGCGCGTGTAGATTTAGAAACAAGCAAGATGGACTTTAGTTTGGTGAATAAAATTGAAGAAGCTAAACCTCTGCGAACCAATATCCATGCGCCATCTAAGAAAGCTGCTAGCAGTAATTTTGATAAGCCAAGTCAAAAAAGAACACATAAGCCTAGCAGTAAACCAAGCAACAAACTAGGCAGCAAATCAACCAAAAAAACAGGCAAAAAGAAAAGATAAGAATGAGTGAAGCAAGAATATTATTTGGTTTTCATGCGGTGCTAAGCCGTATGCGTCAACATCCAACCAGCATTCAAGAGATTTTAATCGATCAAGATCGCGTGGATCCACGCATGAAGGACTTGCTCAAGCTTGCCGAGGCTTCTGATGTGCGTGTGATGCGGGCGGATAGGGCGCGTTTGGATGGTATGGCAGGTATGAATGGACGACACCAAGGCGTCATAGCGAGGGTTGTCGATACACCAATCCCTTATAGGGATATTTACGATATTTTGGAAAGTGATTTGAGCGAACCACCATTTTTTTTGATTTTAGATGGCGTGGAAGACCCTCATAACTTAGGGGCTTGTTTACGCGTGGCGGATGCGATGGGTGTGCACGCGGTAATTGCACCTAAAGACCGAGCGGTAGGTTTAAACGCAACGGTACGTAAAGTAGCGAGCGGGGCTGCAGAAACGATTCCTTTTATTGCGGTGACGAATTTGGCGCGCACTATTCGCGAGCTAAAAGACGCTGGAGTTTTTGTTGTAGGCACAACCATGGATTCTCCACATACCCTACTCAACACCAAATTGGATGGGCCATTAGCAATCGTGCTGGGTGCTGAGGGGGATGGATTAAGACGCTTAACAGCAGAAACTTGCGATACGCTAGTTACAATACCCATGTATGGTTCAGTGGAGAGTTTGAATGTGAGCGTTGCAAGTGGAATATGTTTGTATGAGG
>JBJXDT010000013.1:0-2971 GCA_046153505.1 Methylophilaceae bacterium
CGTGCGCCAACCGTTTAATGTCAACTCGATTGCACAAGTGGCTGCCATAGCATCGTTGGCCGATGATGATTTTGTGGCACGCAGTTATGCAGCAAATCAGGCGGGTATGGCGCAATTGACGCAGGGATTTAATCAATTAGGCATAGAATATATTCCATCATTTGGTAATTTTGTTAGTTTTAAAATTGCCAATGCTGCACAAGTGAACCAAAAGTTGCTACAAAGTGGCGTGATTGTAAGGCCAGTTGCCAACTATGGCATGCCAGATTACCTGCGCGTAAGTGTAGGATTATTTAGTGAAAACGCAATATTTTTAGCGGCACTAGAAAAAATAATAGCTTAGAACAGATGATCAATGACTGAAACAGAAAAACTAAAGTATGAAAAACTCGCCACAGATGATGTCCGTGTACGCGAAATAAAACCGCTTATTACACCTGTGGAGCTTATTGCAGGTCTGAAAGAAAGCTTAAAAAGCACGCAAAATATTCTTGCCACGCGCAAAGCAATACATAACATTTTGCACGATGCAGATGATCGTTTGCTGGTTATTATTGGACCATGCAGCATTCACGACACTGAAGCTGGCATGGAGTACGCACGCCGTTTATTAGATGCGCGTAATAAATTGAGCGCAGATTTGCTTATTGTGATGCGCGTTTATTTCGAAAAGCCGCGCACTACGGTTGGTTGGAAAGGTTTGATTAACGACCCGCATTTGGATGGTAGCTATGCGATTAACGAAGGTTTAGAAAAAGCGCGCAAATTTTTGTTGGATGTAAATGAACTTGGTATGCCGGCTGCGCTAGAGTTTTTAGACATGATTACGCCGCAATACACGGCGGATTTGATTAGTTGGGGCGCGATTGGTGCACGCACTACCGAATCGCAAGTGCATCGCGAGCTAGCGTCCGGCTTATCATGCCCTGTAGGTTTTAAAAATGGCACAGATGGCAGCGTGAAAGTGGCGATTGACGCCATTAAAACTGCAGAAAGTCCACATCATTTTCTCTCTGTCACTAAAGAAGGGCAGTCGGCGATTATCTCCACATCGGGTAACGAAGATTGTCATGTCATTTTGCGTGGCGGGAAAACCCCAAACTATGATGCCAAAAGTGTTGAAGCGGCTTGTGCTAGCATGTCTGCGGCAGCGCTTACAGCGCGATTGATGATTGATTGTAGCCATGGCAATAGCAGCAAGCAATATCAGCAACAGATTGAAGTGGCGCGAGATGTGGGTGTGCAAATAGCACAAGGCGATTCACGTATTATCGGGTTGATGGTGGAGTCACATTTAAAGGCTGGTCGCCAAGATCACTCGCCAGGGTGTGAATTGGAGTATGGTAAATCTATTACGGATGCCTGCTTAGGCTGGGATGAAAGCGTGTTGTTGTTGGAAGGTTTAGCAGGGGCGGTGAGGGCACGTCGTAACAAGTCGGTGTTCTGAGGCAGACAATAAAAAAAGCCGCAAAATTCGCGGCTTTCTTTATTACTCTGACCCGTCCTGAAATAAGTTGACACTTTTTGAATGAAATCAAGGAGCGTCAAATGGGAGTTGAGATTAAGAGGACACAGCGTGACTACACGCTGGCTTTTAAATTGTCAGTGGTTGAGCAAGTTGAGCATGGAGAGCTGACTTATAAAGCGGCGCAGATACGTTACGGGATACAAGGTAGGTCAACGGTATTAACCTGGTTACGCAAGCATGGTCATCTAGATTGGTATAATCTTTCATCATCAGATATCAAAGGCACTGAGATGACAAAGAAACCCTCATTACCGCAAACGCCAGAGCAGCGAATCAAAGCGCTAGAGGTCGAGTTGAAGGACGCGAACCTCAAAGCGCAATTGTTTGAAGCGATGTTAGATGTCATCAAGAAGGAGTATGGAGTAAAGCTCCCAAAAAAGCCTTTAAGTGCGTCCTTGCCAAAAAAGAAACTCTTCGAATAAGTACGGCTAAAGCCTGTCGCTTTGTAGGTATCAGCCGTCAAGCTTACTATCAGAGTTGTGCAATGGAAGTGCGTGTTGCCAATGAACAGGACCAAGTGCTGCAATGGGTTCGAGAACAGCGCATGGTGCAACCTAGGTTAGGGACACGCAAACTACATTACTTGCTTAAAACCCCGTTAGCGGCACATCAGATTAAGCTAGGACGTGATGGGCTGTATGCATTGTTAAAGCAGGCAAGAATGCTAGTCCTACCTAGACGGTCTTACCATAAGACGACCAATAGCCATCATCGCTTTTATAAGCACCCCAATTTGCTAAAGCCAGGACTGCATCAGGTCACGCCGATGGCGCCAGAAGAGGTGTGGGTGGCAGATATTACTTACTTAGCCACGCAGTCCCAAAACACTTACCTGAGTTTAGTGACAGATGCATATTCTAGAAAGATTGTGGGCTACCACGTGGATATGCACATGCATACGAGTGCCGTGGGTAAAGCATTGAAGATGGCAGTGAGTACGAGGAGCAGAGATACTGCGTTGATACATCATTCGGATCGGGGGATTCAATACTGCTCGGCCGAATATCAAGCCATACAGAAGCACCATCAAATCAGATGCTCAATGACCGATGGTTATGACTGCTATCAGAATGCGCTGGCTGAGCGAGTGAACGGTATCTTGAAGAATGAGTTCCTGTTAAACAAACCCAAGGATTTGGAAGAGGCGCGAAAGATGGTTAAACAATCCATTAAGATTTACAATGAAATTAGGCCACATCAAAGCCTGAAATACAAAACGCCCGATGAAGTACATCAGACGTTTTTAAATCAACCTAAAACAGGGGAATAACTGTCAACCTATTTTAGGACACGTCACTCCTATTTAAGAAGCTTCTTAGTTATTTATAGTGTAAAACTTTTAAATATCCAATGGATAAGTCAAATGACGGGTTCCCTCTTACCAACTAAATAATTAGTATTCCTCCAAGATTTGAATGTATACACGGAGATGGTAATGACTAA
>JBJXDT010000014.1:0-28376 GCA_046153505.1 Methylophilaceae bacterium
AGAAGGCGCCGTGCGTAGCGGTATAAATGCTGCAAACCTTATAATTAACGCCTAATCACTTTTATGCACCACTACTTAGTAACCATCTAGAAAGCACAACTATGACCGATTTCCTTATCCACTGGGCCATTATGAGCCTTTCGCTATGGGTCGCCAGCGCCTTGTTTAGCGGTATCAAGTTTTCTAACAATTCAGCTTTACTCATTTCGGCACTAGTGCTGGGCTTTGTCAACGCCGTGATACGCCCTGTTCTGCTTATTCTCACCTTTCCGCTTACCATCGTCACATTGGGCTTTTTTATTTTAGTGGTGAATGCACTGATGATTATGCTGGTCGCCAAACTAGTCAAAGGCTTCAAGCTTTCAGGCTTTTGGACTGCGCTTTTTGTAAGTATATTTATTGCTTTATTTACTCTGGTGATTGAGCACTTTATGCCCAGCCAAGGCGTAGTGATTATGAATACAGGAAATACGATTTCAGTTTAGCACTTAAATTTCCCTTACTTTTTTTAGCGCCTGCTCCAAACGCTCCACGGCAATGACTTCCATGCCTTCTATTTTGCCTTTTGGCGCATTCGCTTTTGGCACAATGGCTTTGGTAAAGCCCAATTTAGCAGCTTCTTTTAAGCGCATTTGCCCGCCCTGTACGGGGCGCACTTCTCCCGCCAAACCAACTTCACCAAAAACAATAAGTTTATTGTCTAATGGTTTGTTTTTAAAAGAAGAAACTATTGATAATAATACCGCTAAATCGGTTGCAGGCTCGCTGATTTTAACGCCACCTACCGCGTTAATAAACACGTCTTGATCAAAGCAAGCCACGCCTGCATGTCGGTGTAGCACGGCGAGCAGCATCGCAATACGGTTTTGCTCTAATCCAACCGACAACCTTTTAGGGTTTGGCGCATGACTTTCATCCACCAGAGCTTGAATCTCGATTAATAACGGCCGCGTTCCTTCCATGGTGACGGTGATGCAACTGCCCGCCACCTCGGTCTCGTGATGCGACAAAAACAATGCGGAGGGGTTAGAAACCTCGCGCAACCCCTTCTCCGTCATGGCGAACACGCCTAGCTCATTCACCGCGCCAAAGCGGTTTTTGAATGCGCGAATCAGGCGAAAACTGGAGTTTTGGTCGCCCTCGAAATACAAAACAGTGTCAACAATATGCTCCAGCACACGCGGCCCTGCTAGCGAACCTTCTTTGGTCACATGCCCGACCAGTATCACGGTAATGCCAAGTTGCTTTGCGAGCCTTGTAAGTTGCGCTGAGCACTCGCGCACTTGCGCCACCGAGCCTGGTGCCGATTGCAAGGCCTCGGAATACACGGTTTGAATGGAATCTATTACGGCAATGTTGGGTTTGTGCGTTTGCAGCGTGGCTAAAATCTTCTCGAGATTGATTTCAGCCAACAAATCTAACTGGCTCGCATCCAGCCCCAAGCGTTTGGCGCGCATGGCGATTTGTTGTGGAGATTCTTCACCGCTCACATATATGGCCTGCTTGGCTTTTCCCAAATGGCATAGTACTTGTAGCAACAAGGTCGATTTACCAATGCCTGGGTCACCGCCAATTAAAATCACACCACCCTCAACTAAGCCGCCACCTAACACACGGTCGAACTCTGCAATGCCTGTAGCTTGGCGCTGAACATCTGCCGCTTCTACAGTGCTTAATTTTTGCAAAGTAGCACTTGAGGTTAAGCCATCGAATTTATTGGCATAGCGATTGATGCTGGCAGTTTCCGCCACACTTTCCACCAGTGTGTTCCACGCCATACAGCTTGGGCACTGGCCTTGCCATTTGGGCTCGCTCGCGCCGCACTCAGTGCAGCTATAAACGGTCTTGGCTTTCGCCATTAAGCTATCACTTTCATCGGCACGCGCGGCGAAACTGCACAGAGCAACTCATAACCCACGGTACCGCTTGCTTCAGCAACTGCATCTACTGGCACTGTTTGACCCCATAGCTCGACAAGCGTGCCGATATTGGTTTCTGGAGCAGCAGTTAAATCGCAAAAAAGCATATCCATCGAAACCCGACCAAGCGTTTGCGTGAGTTTTCCATTCACAGCGATAGGTGTTCCGTTAGGAGAGTGACGTGGGTAGCCGTCTGCATAACCACAAGCCACAATGCCTACGCGTATTTTTTGCGTGGCGGTAAAGCGATTGCCATAACCAACACTTTCACCTTTTTCAAGCGTTTGCACCGCAATAATCTCACTGGAAAATTGCATCACAGGCTTTAAACCAAACTCAACTGCAGGCGTACCACTTACCGCTGACGCGCCATAAAGCATAATACCGGGGCGCACCCAGTCTGCATGCGCTTCAGGATGACGCAAGATGGTTGCCGAATTAGCCAAAGAAAGTGGCTGATTTAGTCCTTGCACGGCGTTTTGAAATAATTTCATAGGTGCGGAAATACCAATTTCTTCGTCTGCCGTGGCGAAGTGCGTCATCAAGGTGATTTCAGCCACATTTTTGCAAGCCTTTAATCTGTTAAATGCAGCGAGATACTCATTAGGCGTAAAACCGAGGCGATTCATACCACTATTCATTTTGAGATGAACATTGACTGTTCTGGCTAGCTTTGCCTGCTCCAGCATTTGCATTTGAAGTAGCGAATGCACGACAATATCGAAGCCGAATCCTGAAGCGAGTTTGACTTCATCTTTGCTGAACACGCCTTCCAGCATTAAAATAGTTTGACTGAATCCCGCTTCGCGCAAATCAATCGCTTCATTCAAACCTAGCACCGCAAAGCCATCAGCAGCATATAATCCGTGGGCTACATTGATTAGACCATGGCCATAACCATTGGCTTTGACCACTGCCATGATTTTAGCGTTTGGCGCGTACTGTTTTACGACGTTAAGATTGTGCTGCAGAGCAGCATGGGAAATAGTGGCTTGTATGGGGCGCATTAATTAATATTCAATCAATATTCATCCGGCATGTGACCTGCATTGGCGAAGTTCTCGAAGCGTGTATGTGCGCCAATAAAAGTAAGGCGCACGCGACCAATGGGGCCATTACGCTGCTTGCCGATGATGATCTCGGCAGTGCCTTTATCAGGGCTATCCGGGTTATAGACTTCATCGCGATAAATAAACAGAATCAAGTCAGCATCTTGTTCAATCGCGCCAGATTCGCGCAAATCGCTCATCACCGGGCGTTTGTCAGGGCGTTGTTCAACGCTACGGTTAAGTTGCGAAAGCGCTACTACGGGCACATCCAGCTCTTTTGCCAGAGCTTTCAGCGAGCGGGAAATTTCGGAAATCTCAGTCGCACGATTTTCGCCCTGTTTGCCTGCGGGTGCCGACATCAATTGTAAGTAGTCGACCACAATCAATCCCAGCTTACCGCATTGGCGATGCAACCTCCGCGCCCTTGCGCGTACGTCAAAGCTACTTAAGCCTGCACCTTCATCAATAAAGATAGGCGCCTCATTCAGGCGACCAAGCGCCGTGGTGAGCTTTTCCCAATCTTCGTCTTCAAGCCGTCCTGTACGCATGCGGTGCTGGTCTAGTCGCCCTACCGAACCTATCATCCGCATAGCGAGCTGCGTAGAGGCCATTTCCATTGAAAATACAGCGACGGGCAAGCCCGTATCCAAGGCCACATTTTCCGCAATGTTGATCGAGAATGCGGTTTTTCCCATAGAAGGCCTCCCAGCAACGATAATAAGATCTCCACCCTGAAATCCAGAAGTCATTGAATCTAAATCAGAAAATCCTGTGGGAATCCCCGTAACATCACTCGGATTGTCACGCGAAAACAACATATCAATACGCTCGGCCACTTGAGGCAAAAGCTCTTTGATGTCTTGAAAGCCTTGGCTAGAACGCTGGCCACCTTCCGCAATCTGGAATATTTTCGCTTCCGCCTCATCTAGCAATTGCTGCGCATCGCGTCCGTTTGGATTATATGCACTATCAGCAATGCCACTTCCCACTACCACCAGTTTTCGCATCACAGAACGTTCTCGGACGATTTCGGCATATCGGCGAATATTGGCAGCAGTTGGTGTATTTTGTGCAAGCGCGCCGAGATAAGAGATGCCGCCTACGGCAGATAGCTCTGCAGTGCTTTCTAACGACTCCGCCACAGTCACGATATCGGCAGGCCGATTGCGCTCTATCAGTTTGCCAATATGTTCATAAATGGTCTTGTGGTCGTGCTGATAAAAATCTTGAGCGCTTAAAATGTCGGCTATTTTATCTAGCGCTTCATTCTCCAGCAACAGTCCACCCAGTACCGATTGCTCAGCTTCGATTGAATGTGGGGGCAGTTTTAGCGATTCTAATTGTTCGTCAGCCATGGGTGCGATTATAGCTTAGTCTGTTTGATAAAAAAGATTGCCAAACAAAAAAGGCTACCGAAGTAGCCTTTTTTTGTTGCCAATTTAGCGTGCGCTAACTTAGGCTTCTGCAATCACTGATACGGTAATATCTACTACCACGTCATGATGCAATGCAACACTCACAGGGAACTCACCGATTGTTTTCAATGGGCCAGTTGGCATACGGATTTCTGATTTAACCACTTGATGACCAGCAGCCACCAAACCTTCAGCGATGTCATGGTTAGTGACGGAGCCAAACAAACGGCCATCCACTCCCGCTTTTTGAGCGATTGAAACTACGAAACCAGCAAGTTTATCACCACGTGATTTAGCAACCACTAAAATGTCTGCTTGTTGTTTCTCAAGTTCAGCACGGCGCGCAGCAAATTCAGCTTTGTTCGCCTCGGTGGCGCGTTTAGCTTTACCTTGTGGCACTAAGAAGTTACGGCCAAAACCATCTTTTACCTTAACGATATCGCCAAGATTACCAAGATTGGCTACTTTTTCTAATAAAATCACTTGCATAGCGTTCTCCTGTTAGCCTGGGTGTTTGTCGGTGTATGGTAACAATGCCAAAAAGCGCGCACGTTTAACTGCTGCGGTAAGTTGACGTTGATATTTTGCTTTAGTACCAGTCATACGAGCTGGAATGATTTTTGCGTTTTCGCTGATGAAGTCTTTCAGCAAATCTACATCTTTGTAATCTACTTCTTTAATGCCTTCTGCGCTAAAACGGCAGTAACGGCGGCGTTTGTACATATCTCTTGCCATGTTGAACTCCTAATTATCTTTTACTTCAATCTTTAATATATGTAATACCAGTTGTGTGCTTTTTGCGCTACGTTTGGCTAAAAAGCCTGCAACGTTAATATCGGCGCCAATTTGAATGTTGGTTTTTGCTAAATCACCCAAGGCCACAGCATTTACTTCACATTCCACTTTACGCTTCATGCCAGCCTCAATATTTTCTGAAACATGGCTCAAAACAAAACTCAACAACGGTAACCCTGCCGGGGTGTAACGGATTGGTTCTAATGCAACCACCTCGCCACTCAAAACGAGCTTATTCACAGCCCCGACTATTCATTTATGCCGCTGCAACTTCTTCAACTGCCACTTCACTCAATACCGATTTAGATTTTTCTTCTTTCATCATCGGGCTAGGCGCAGTAACAGCTGTTTTAGTGCCCATGGTCAGATGACGCAATACAGCATCGTTAAATCTAAAACCATGCTCAAGCTCTTCTAAAACTGCTTGGTTACACTCGATGTTCATTAGCACATAATGCGCTTTGTGGATTTTTTGGATTGGATAAGCAAGTTGACGACGACCCCAGTCTTCTAAACGGTGAATATTGCCACCACCGGCTGTGATCTGTGTGCGATAACGCTCAATCATAGCAGGCACTTGCTCGCTCTGATCGGGGTGCACGATAAATACGACTTCATAATGACGCATATTTTCTCCTTATGGACAAAGTCACCCTCAATGCGACATAAGGTGTGACAAGGTTGAAAAGCCGAGCATTATATTCAAAAAACCATTATTAATCAAACTATTTGATATTTTATATGCGCTTGATTATAGTAGCCCCTATTGTGTCAAAATAAACCGACTCAATGAAGCCGTAGCATCTGTTGGTAAAAGGCAGTTTTTGCCTTACCTACTGTAAATAATAACAAAAATATGTCTGGTTAAAAATGAGCGAAAAGTCCAACCACGTTCTTATAGAGAAGATTAAGCTTCTCTACATACAATGCATTGCGCCTGGATTTTTAAATGGCGTTGTTGCTGTTTTTCTTGTAGCCTCGCTTTGGGATAGAGCCGAGCATTCGCGCTTGCTGATATGGCTAGGCGTGACGGAGGCATTTGCAATTGGTCGCGTGGCGCTATTGCTAAGGTTTAAATATCTTAACCCGCAAGGTTTAGACGTTTTAAAATGGCAAAAACCCTACGTCATCAGTTTATTCATGGTGTTTATCGTTTGGGGATTTGGTCTGCCACTGATTATAGATACCAACGATTTAAGCTCTTTATTGATGGTGACGATATTTGCCATTGGCATTGCTTGCGCTGCCAACTCTTGGTATAGCGCATTGCGCCATGTACAAATTGGGGCAATCTCTATCTGCTTATTACCTATCATCATTGTGCTATTTACCCATGAGACGCGTGAAGCATTTTGGATAGGCATTGCTGGATCTAGCTTGTTTATATCCTGTATCGCCACTTGCTTGGTGCTTACCAAAACACTTAACAACAATTTGGAATACGCTTACGACATTGCAATTGCCAAAAAGCAAGCTGAATTGATGGCAAGCACTGATACACTGACTAATTTAAATAATCGGCGTGCATTTTTTGAGAAAGCTAGTACGCTGCTGGCCTATTGTCGAGCCGAAGCACTGCCTATCAGCGTGATAATGCTAGATATTGATTTCTTTAAGAGAATTAATGATTCATATGGGCATGCTTCTGGCGACAGGGCCTTGCAACATGTAGCACATTTAATTCAGCGGAATTTACGCGGCTCAGATTTGGCTTGCAGGTTTGGGGGTGAGGAATTTGCAATCTTGCTACCCAACACTTCAGAAGAAGATGCAGCAACAGCGGCGCATAAAATACGTCAAATTATTGAGGACACACCCGCAACCTTACCTGGCAATATCAAATTACCTATAAGCGCTAGCTTTGGCGTAAGTGGCTTTGGGGAAAGCTTAGATGAGTTACTACATTGCGCAGACGAGGCCATGTATATAGTAAAGTCTGCTGGTCGCAACGACGTTGGCATTTACAAATCTTCAGAGCAGAAAAAGATAGCAAAGAATCCAACCAACAAATGTCCATTAGCACGCACTTCCTTACTAAATCTTAAGAAAGTCTAACTTTAAAGCGGAGAGTGATAGACTTTACCATGTGGCGCGCCTGGGTGCGCTTTATCATTTTGTAGCAAACAACCAAAAAGACCTTCACGCGCCTCAGGCGGACAATCTGCATCCCTTTTTTTCTGCTGAATTTCTCGTTTAACCACGGCGGCTTTTTGTTGGTCAACATACTCCCAATGCCCATCAGGAAAGAGCACCACTTTTTCTCCTGCATCGGTCACTGCATCCATTTTAGTTGTCGATTCAGCAGCATAAACAGGGATCGCAACTGCAATTAAAGCGATAACACATTGAAATAAAATGAATTTTTTAAGCATTTCACCCTCTATTTTCTTTTAACTTTAGCACCAAAATCATTGCAGAAAGCAAAAAAGTGATGGCATTGGCAATAATAATAGGCCAATTCATTAACATTAAACCATATACCAACCACAAGCCCACGCCTGCAGTAAATATACTATACATTGGCAGGGAAATACCTGACAAATCGCGCGTTTTGTAAGATCTATAAGCTTGTGGTACAAAAGCAAGGGTTGTGAAAGCTGCCGCGAGACTTCCTACTAGACTAGCATAAGGCAAAATAATCATATAATTTACTTTAAAAATTTTATTTAATTAATTGTTTTAAAATATTATTGTATTGTTTTTGTTGATAGAAATATTTCTCGCAAAAAGCACAAAAGTCCGCAAATTAGCATCAGCATTGCACTTACAAATAGCAATGAAACGGTGCGTGATGGTGCAAAATTGATTTCCGTACCTAGAAATAAGAACGCAATCACGATACAAATAAGCAACGCGGAAACTACGCTAAGCGTAATTGCCCAGTGCACCCAACGCGAGCGCCGCAACAACGTTGCCATTTCCTGCTCTCGTTGCAAATGCATTTCAGATGGCATTTCTTTAAGCACACGGAAACGATCTACAACGCGAGCAAGACGTGTCGCCATCACGCCCAACAACGCTCCTATACCCGTAAGCAAAAATACTGGCGCCACCGCCAACTGGATTGTGGTGGCTACCGTTGTAAGATTTTGTACAATTTGCATACTTTTCCTAAAAATATCAATTACCCGCTTAGACCCATGGATATTAGCTCTCAGAGCAGCGTCTAAATATGCTTCAAGCTTGCAAATCAGGCATAGCAGCTCCATAAAATTTGGCTTTGAGCATTTTTAACTGGTCACGAAATCTGCTGCTTTTTCAAACTCTAGATTTTTTGCTGACTCGTGCATTTGTTTTTCCAGTTTTTTCATGGACTTTAAAATATCTTTTTCGCTCAAAGATTCATATTTGGCTTGATCTTGCGCTGCCTTTCGCTCGCGTTGCGCATCGTCTTTGTCGTAAACACTATCTATCATGCCACGCACACTTTTTACGATACCCTTTGGCGTAATCCCGTTAGCCTCATTAAACGCAATTTGCACGGCTCTACGTCGATTTGTCTCGTCTATCGCTAACTTCATACTGCGCGTAATGCGATTTCCGTAAAAAATAACTTTACCATTTAGATTCCTAGCCGCGCGCCCTGCTGTTTGAATGAGGCTTCGTTCTGAGCGCAAAAAACCTTCTTTATCGGCATCTAACACAGCAACTAGCGAGACTTCTGGTATATCCAAACCTTCGCGAAGCAAGTTAATACCGACAAGTACATCAAATTCTCCCAAACGCAAATCGCGGATGATTTCGACACGCTCGACAGTATCAATATCGCTATGCAAATAGCGCACTTTAATGCCGTGCTCAGCCAAATAATCAGTTAAATCTTCAGCCATTCTTTTCGTTAAAGTAGTTGCTAAAACACGCTCTTTTACTGCTACTCGTTGTTTAATTTCCCCTAGCAAATCATCCACTTGCGTATCAGCAGGCTTCACCGTGATCTCTGGATCTATTAAACCTGTTGGGCGAGCAATCATTTCTACCACTTGCTGTTGATGTGTTTTTTCGTACTCTGCAGGAGTAGCAGAAATAAACACGGTTTGCCGCATGATGCGCTCAAACTCTTCAAATTTCAGCGGGCGATTATCAAGTGCAGAAGGCAAACGCCAACCGTAATCCACTAAATTTGTTTTGCGCGACCAATCGCCTTTGTACATGCCGCCAATCTGCGGCACGGTAACGTGACTCTCATCGATAATCATCAGCGCATTATCAGGCAAATAATCAATCAACGTTGGCGGCGGATCGCCTGGCATGCGTCCTGACAAATGACGAGAATAGTTCTCGATACCCTTGCAAAAACCGATTTCATTGAGCATTTCTAAGTCAAATCGGGTGCGTTGCTCAATGCGTTGCGCTTCAACCAGCTTATTTTCTTTAATATACCAAGCCACACGATCGCGTAACTCAGCTTTTATGGTCTCAACCGCGCGAACTGTTGTTTCGCGTGTTGTTACGTAATGACTTGAAGGATATATTGTAAATCTTTGTATTTTATTAAATATTTGTCCAGTTAGTGGATCAAATAACGTAATAGTTTCCACTTCATCGTCAAACAAACTCAGGCGAACAGCAGTTTCATTATTTTCAGCAGGGAAAATATCAATCACGTCGCCACGCACACGAAAACTGCCACGGCTGAAATCAAAATCATTGCGATCGTATTGCATACCAATTAAACGTTGCACCGCATCGCGCTGCGACATTTTATCGCCCTGTCGCAAATGCAAAACCATACCGTGGTAATCCACTGGGTCGCCAATTCCGTAAATTGCAGAGACAGAAGCCACAATAATGCTATCTTCGCGCTCAAGTAGGGCCTTGGTAGCCGAAAGGCGCATTTGCTCGATATGCTCGTTAATACTCGAGTCTTTCTCGATAAACAAATCGCGCGAAGGCACGTAAGCTTCAGGTTGGTAGTAATCGTAATAGCTCACGAAATACTCGACAGAATTATTAGGGAAAAACTCGCGAAACTCGCTATACAGTTGTGCTGCCAAAGTTTTATTGGGCGCCATCACTATCGCAGGTCGCCCGAGTTGCGCAATCACATTCGCCATCGTGAAAGTCTTACCTGAACCCGTCACACCCAATAAGGTTTGAAACTGCATACCGCTAATAATGCCCTGCGTGAGCTTCTCAATCGCCTTGGGCTGATCACCTGCTGGTGAAAAAGGCTGGAAAAGCTGATATTTACTATTAGGATATGTAACGAACACGTTTAATTTAGGCAAAAAACATAATAATTAATTTTAGCAGGCTTTCAGCTTTTCGCACGCAAGTAATTTGTAAGCGAACTTTGTGCAAAAGTTAAAGTCTTTAAACCGTATACAAAAATTTAAAGCAACTTTTTAGGGGATTTCATGCGCAAATTTCTATTTACCGTAGCCTTGTTCTCGGCCATGCAACCTGCTTTAGCTGAAAACAAAGAGCAACTTTTTCAAGCTTATTACACGGTAGTGATGATTCGTGGCTACAACGCTGCAGGCGGCTTGTCATATGGCTCTGGTGTGGTAGTCGGCAAAGATGAAGTAATCACCAATTGCCATGTATTTCGCTCTACTAAAGAGCCATGGGTATCACGCGGCGAGGACACCTATGCAATCACCTCGGTAAAAGCAGATACTTGGCATGATTTATGTTTAGTTAATACGGAGCCATTGCCTTTTAAACCAGCAATTATCGGCAGTAGCGCCACCCTTAAACACGGGCAAGAGATTGTTGCATTTGGTCATTCAAATGGCGTTCCTGCCCCACTTACCTCAACCGGCGTTGTAAAAGCCTTGTTTGACGATGCGCCTGGCAAGGTAATTCGTAGCACCGCGCAATTCAGGATGGGCGCAAGCGGTAGTGGCTTATTTGATACTGATGGCAAATTAGTGGGCATTAACACCTTCAAAACCGCTGGTAGAGGCGGCAGCATCTATTTTGCACTGCCAATAGAATGGCTTGATAAATTAAAGAAACAAACTGAGGTAAACACTTTCCCCATTACAGGCAAAGCACTTTGGGAAGAAGATGAAGACAAAAAACCATTTTATATGCAGGCTGCTGTGCCTGAATCACGCCAGGACTGGCCAAAACTCGAAGAAGTTGCACAAAGATGGACGAAAGCAGAACCCGACAACACAGAAGCGTGGACTAGTTTAGGTTTAGCGCAAGAAAATATTGGCCGCGCAGAGGCTGCAGAAGCAGCTTATAAACACGCAGCAGAAGCAGATAATTCGAACTTTGAGGCTTTAGTAAAAGTTGGTACGCTAGCAAAAGCACGAGGCGACTCAGCCGAAATGCACCGTGTACAGATCTCACTTTCGAACATTGATAAGCAACTTGGCGCCGAATACAGCGCATTGCTCGGATGCGACAAAGAGTGTTGATAATAAGCCCTTATTCCTAAACGCCAAATATATGCGTAAAATAGTGTCTTTATCTATGTTAAGCATTTAGGAAAACGTTTTGTCACAGCTCGCTTTATCGCATCGCGTACTCAGCATCAAAGAATCCCCCACCCTTGCCATTACTGCCAAAGCTGGTAAATATAAGGCTGATGGTCGTCCTATTATTGGCTTGGCTGCGGGCGAGCCAGATTTTGACACACCGCAACATATTAAAAATGCCGCTAAAGCAGCCATTGATGCAGGCTTTACTAAATACACGCCTGTTTCTGGGATTCCAAGTTTAAAAAAAGCGATAGTCGCCAAATTCAAAAACGAAAATGGTTTTGATTATGCTATTAACGAAGTCATTGTAGGCGTGGGTGGCAAGCAAACAATATTCAATTTGTGTTTAGCGGTGCTCAATCCAGGTGATGAAATGATTGTACCAGCGCCGTATTGGGTGTCTTATGCCGACATTGCCATGGTTGCAGAGGCTAAACCGGTTATTATTGATTGCGGTATCGAGCAAGGCTTCAAGCTGCTTCCAGCGCAATTAGAAGCCGCCATTACGCCGAAAACCAAACTTGTGATGTTTAACTCACCCTCTAATCCTACAGGTGCGGTATATAGCTTGAGCGAGCTCAAAGCGCTTGGTGAAGTGTTGCTCAAACATCCACACGTGTTAGTCGCTACAGATGATATGTACGAACATGTGAATTTAACGGGCGAACAATTCTATAACATACTCAATGCTGCCCCCGCGCTAAAAAACCGCTGCATTGTGCTTAATGGTGTTTCTAAGGCCTATTCTATGACGGGTTGGCGAATTGGTTACGCGGCTGGCCCTGCGTACATTATTAAAGCCATGGAAATTTTACAAAGCCAATCTACCAGCAACGCAACTTCGATTTCTCAAGTGGCGGCAGAAGCAGCTTTGAGCGGCGACCAAACTTGTATCACACCGATGGTGACCGCGTTTAAAGAGCGCCACGAGTATGTCGTCAACCGCTTTAACAGCATACCCGGACTGAAATGTATTAAGGCTGGCGGCGCGTTCTACGCCTTTCCCGATGCGCGTATTGCAATCGCCAATTTACATAAAGCTGGAAAAATTAGTGCGGCAACCGATATGGCTTTAGCCGAATATTTACTGGAAAGCTTCGATGTTGCTGTTGTGCCGGGTTCAGCGTTTGGTGCAGAAGGCTATTTCCGCATTTCATTTGCTACCAGCATGGATAATCTGCATAACGCGCTGGATAGAATTGAAAAAGCACTCAAAATTTAGCATTTAAACTTATTTTTGCATTGACCAAAATCACCTAAGCCAGTATTATCTCGCCTTCACAAGTCCTACCGATTCCTCGATAGCTCAGCCGGTAGAGCAACGGACTGTTAATCCGTGTGTCCCTGGTTCGAGCCCAGGTCGAGGAGCCAAATACTAAAAAAGCCTTGCATACATGTAAGGCTTTTTTCTTGTGGGCGTTTAATGCTTCGCATTTTATAGAGAGAACTTAGCGAATCTTTATGCAAAACCAGCAAACCGATGTGCTATTAGTAGGCGGCGGCATTATGAGCGCCACTTTGGGCTTGCTTTTGCACCAATTAGACCCTAGTTTAAGCATTATCCTGGTTGAACGGCTTTCAGGTGTTGCGTTAGAGAGCTCCGCAGCATTAAACAACGCGGGAACAGGTCATGCGGGCAATTGCGAGTTGAATTACACGCCGCAAGCTGCCGATGGCAGCATTAATATTAGTCGCGCTTTGGAAATCAACGCTGCCTATGAGCTTTCTCTACTATATTGGTCGCATTTGGTAGAAACTGGCACCCTGCCTTCATCTGAATATTTTATCAACAAAACGCCGCATTTGAGCTTGGTATTTGGTGAAAAAAATAGTGCATTCTTAAAGCAGCGTTTTGAATTGTTAAGTAAACATCATTTATTTGAAAACATCCAGTTTACGCAAGATTTTGCCCAACTTCAGGCATGGATGCCGTTGATGATGCAACACCGAAATGCCAAGGAGCACTTAGCCGCAACCCAAGTAGAATGCGGATCAGATGTCGATTTTGGTGCGCTCACGCAATACATGGTTTCGCATTTGGGCAAGCAAGCGAACTTTACTTTACTGACAAATACTCAAGTTAAAAATCTTGATAAAGCAAAAAATCGCGCCAAAGATAATACTTGGCATGTGCATCTTAAACATACAGAAACAAGAAAAACCAAGACCATCCAAGCTAAATTTGTATTTATTGGTGCAGGCGGTGGCGCCTTGCCTTTACTGCAAAAAGCCGATATTGACGAGGCCAAAGGTTATGGTGGCTTCCCAGTGAGCGGGCAATGGCTCATTTGTAATAACTCAGAAGTGATTAAACAGCATCGCAGCAAAGTGTATGGTAAAGCTGCAGTCGGCGCGCCGCCTATGTCTGTGCCGCATTTGGATACGCGCACGATTAATGGTCAGCCCGCACTATTGTTTGGACCGTTTGCTGGTTTTACGACCAAATTTTTAAAAGAAGGCTCTAAACTCGATTTTGCCAAATCGCTAAAAGCGAACAATTTTAAAGCCATGCTAAGCGTCGGTAAAAATAATATGGATTTAACCAAATACTTGATTAAAGAGTCCAAACAAACACACGAGCAACGCATGGAAGCGCTGAGAGTATTTTTACCACAGGCAAAAAGTGAAGATTGGACGCTTGAAAATGCGGGGCAGCGGGTGCAGATTATTAAAAATGCTGAAAAAAAATGGGGTAAATTGGAATTTGGTACTGAAATTATCGCAGCAAAAGATGGCACGCTGGCGGCATTATTAGGTGCGTCGCCAGGCGCGTCGACTAGCGTGCAAGCCATGCTAGGCGTGATTGAACGCTGCTTTGCAGAACGTTTAGATGCAGAATGGCAACAAAAGTTAAAACAACTAATACCAAGTTATGGCGAATCGCTGATTGAAAATGCCGATCTACTAAAAACTATTCGCAAGCGCACGCAACACACACTAAAACTTGGCTGAATTAATTGAGCATTTGTACCTGATTTTTGCCTTTGCGTTTCGCCTCATACAGCGCCATATCGGCTTGTTTAAACAAATCATTCACATCATAATCGTTGTCAATTAGACAGGCATGCACGCCAACGCTTAATTGCATTTTAATGGTTTTACCATCAAAATTAAATTGGGATTTATTCGCAGCCGCAATCAAACGATTACCGAGCACTTTTGCGCCTTCCGCCGTGGTGTTGGGCAAACAAAAAATAAACTCATCACCGCCAACACGTCCTGCAATATCACTTACACGAACTGTCTCAGAAATGATTTTTCCAAGTAACTTTAACGACTGATCCCCTGCAAAGTGGCCATGCATATCATTAATTTTTTTAAACTCATCTACATCCGCCATCATGACAGCAACACTGCTTTTTTCACGGTTTGCTACTTTAAGCTGCTGTTCAGTCAATTCGTAAAAAATTCTGCGGGTAAATAATTTTGTTAAAGGATCATATGTGGCTAAGTTGCGCATTTCAGCTTCCAACTCCTTGATCTTGAATAGTAAACTAACAAGTTCATAAGCAATTAATGGCGCCACAGTTAATGACACAATCACAGCAATCAACAAATGGTTGATTCTTTCTTGATTGGACACATTAAACAAAAAAGTGATACAAAAGTTTGTTGCCAATAGGGCTAACAACAATGAAGCCAGTGTGATTAAAACCACTGACCTTTTTTTCCCCAAACTGAATATAGGTTCGCTAAAACTTATCATAATTGCCTTGTGATGTTATATTTTATTAACGAGGCAAAAATATACGTGACATAAAAACCCACGTCATCTAAATTTTAGCTATTTGTGAAGGGTATATACTAAAAGTGCATCTCCCTGCTTATATCCAAATATAGAACTTCCGCCACTTGCCACCGCGATAAACTGCTCGCCGTCTACAACGTAAGTGATAGGCGGCGCGTTGACACCATAGTCAGATTTAGTTTGCCATAGCAAGGCACCTGACTGGCTGTCATAAGCATTAAAGTGACCGTTTCCCTCACCCATAAACAGCAATCCGCCTGCCGTTGCCACCACTCCGCCTATCAAAGGCTGTGCGGTTTTGTTTTGCCATACAATTTTCCCAGAACTCAAATCAATCGCTGAAAGCAAGCCCCAACGTGCGTCTTGTGTCGGTTCGCTTGCCGCATAGCGAATCGGCTCAGCACCACTTTTACCCGCGCTTTCATGCAAAGTATATTTAATGGGCGCATGAATCCCAGACACATAAACGCGCTGATTCGCTTCATCTAAACTAACGGGCGACCAATTTGAGCCACCCAAAATGCCGGGATAAACCACTACACCTTCAAAGCTGGCTTTGCTAAACATATTGAGCTGCGGCACAAAGGCATCGGATTTTTTTAGCAACTTTCCTGTGGCGCGGTCATGTATATAAAACCAGCCAGTTTTGCTGGCTTGCCCAACGGCCGCAATGGTTTTATCACCCATTTTGTAGTTGAATAATACTGGCGGGCTGGCTAAGTCGTAGCCCCACAAATCATGCGGCACTTGTTGATAGTGCCATTTAAGTGCGCCAGTATTGGCGTCTAGCGCTACGAGCGAAACCGTATATAAATTGTCACCTGGTCGAGAAACATCATTCATCTGCGGCGATGGGTTACCAGTGCCAAAGTAAAGCGTATCTGTGACAGAATCAATGGCTGGCGTGCTCCAAGCGGAGCCCCCACCAAAACGGGCGGCATCTGGGTATTTGCTCAAATCGGCTTTTTCTTTTGCAATGTCACGATTAAAACTCGCGCCATCTTCAGTGTTTTCAACAAATTTGCCTTCCCAACCTTGCGTTGGAATCGTGTCAAATTGCCAAGCGCGCTTGCCGGTATTCACATCAAACGCAGCCAAAAATCCTGGCCGACCATAACGCCCAGTTACACCAATCACCGCACCCAAAGGCGCATCTTCGCGTGGATTGTCAATGTGCAAACCATAACCCACACCCGTAATACCTACAATCACTTTGCCTTTATATACAACCGGTGCCATGGCAATGCCAACACCTGTGCCTCCTGTCACTTTACGCGCCGAATTTGGGTCATCTTTGTTTAGCGCGTCTTGCCCTTCTGTTACAATATCGCTTTCCACCAAGTCAATATCCCAAAGCTTGGCACCCGTCTTAGCATCTAGTGCAATCAAGCGCGCATCCACCGTGCCTATAAACACTTTACCATCACTCACAGCCACGCCCCTATTGGCTGGGCCACAACACATTTGCCAGTCTTTTCGACGATCGTGTTTGTAACGCCACAATTCCTTGCCGGTTTTAGCATTAAGCGCCACCACATTATTAAACGGTAAAGAAACATACATCACGCCATTTTGCACGATAGGCGTGGCCTGAAAACTCGCCACAATGCCGCTATTAAAATGCCAAGCCTCAGCAAGATTTTTCACATTTTGTGTATTAATTTGCGTTGCTGGCGAGAAACGTTGACCACTCAAATCTCTTCCGTAACTTGGCCAATCTTGAGTTTTCGCGCTGTTATCTGACTTCGTCATTGGTGCACAAGCCGCCAAACACACGCACAAATATATCCATATTTTTTTCATTTTCACGCTCACAAAATTATTTATACTTACTATACAACTTTGTATAGTGTAAAAAAAGCTAAAATTGCATTTTAATGGATTTCCTTAGTCAAGCCTAAAGCATGCAATTCGAACCTATAAATTGGATTAATAATAATCCATATTCTATTGTATTTGATGATATTTATTTTTCATCAGATGATGGTTTTGCAGAAACAGAATATGTTTTTATCGCACAGAACAGGCTAAAAGAACGTTTTGCTTCACTCAAAAATGAGCAATTTACCATCATCGAAACAGGTTTTGGCACTGGCTTAAACTTTTATTCTACCGCAGTGCATTTTCTCGCGCTGGCGCCAACAGATGCGACTTTGCACTACATTAGCATCGAAAAATTTCCACTCTCACCAAGCGATATGCAAAAGGTAGCAAGCTTTTGGCCGCAATTTGCGCCAATTACTAGCGAGTATTTGCCAAAATATGCAGAATTGAAATCTGGATTAAATTCAATCAACATCGCTGGTAGCCGCATATCTATTGGCTTGCAGGTCGATGACATTTTAAGCAGCTTGGCGCAAATCACGCAAAAAGCAGACGCTTGGTTCTTAGATGGCTTTGCGCCAGCAAAAAATGCTGAAATGTGGTCTGCTGAAGTACTTAAACAAGTCTCGCGTCTTTCAAAATCTGGCACCACATTTGCCACCTTCACCAGTGCTGGTAAGGTGCGCAGAGATTTACAGGTGGCTGGATTTGATGTGCAAAAACTTGCTGGCTTTGGCAAAAAACGTGAAATGCTTGCTGGCGTTTTCAAATCATGAAAACCGCCATCGTGATTGGCGGCGGCATCGCAGGCTGCAGCACAGCTTACGCGCTTTCAAGACGCAACATTCTAGTCACACTCATAGAACGTCATGCGAGCCTCGCGCAAGAGGCAAGCGGCAATCCGATTGCCGTGCTTTACCCCAAGCTTACCAGCGCACCGAGCTTAAATAACGACCTCACCTTGGCGGGGTTTCAATTTAGCTTAAATTTGCTTAAGCATTTACCGCATGACCCAAAGCTTTTTAAGGTTTGCGGATTGATTCAACTCGCGTTTAACGCGCGCGAGAAAATTCGTCAAACTGCACTTTTGCAACAAAAAAACGCACTGAAAATAGAAACGATCACTGCTCTGCAAGCCAATATCCATGCGGGGCTTTGTCTAGGTGATTTTGATGGGATTTACTTACCACAGGCCGCTTGGGTGAGTCCTACTTTGTGGTGCGCTGCGCTCACACAAAACGTTGAAAAAGTGTTCTTAGGCAAAGCTTTGCAGCTAAAACAAACCACCTTAGGTTGGCAAGTGCAACTTGCACAAAATCAATCATTAAAAGCCGATATTGTGGTGATTTGTAACGCCAATCAGATCAAGCAATTTTCGCAATGCAGTAGCGCCAAAATTACGCCCGTGCGCGGCCAAATTAACTTTTTTGAAAGCAATGAAATCAGCCAAAATCTGAAAACGATTATTTGCACCGATCACTTCATTGCACCTGCCTTTGCTGGCTTGCACACGATTGGCACCAGCTACGCGCCAAATGATATGAACCCGAACTTGAGCGAAAATAACACGCATGAAAACCTTCAAGCTATGCGCAAAATATCTGCCGAGTTATTTCAACAAGCGAAAAATGTGACTGGACGTGTGGCATGGCGCAGCCAAACTCAAGATTACCTGCCGCTTGCAGGCCAATTGTTGGATGAAACCGCTCTACGCGCCAACCCACCTCGCTACAACGCCAAACCTGCCGATTTGCCTTGGTTGTGCGGGCTATATGTGAACGCTGGGCACGGCTCAAAAGGCATGGTTACCGCGCCCATATGCGGTGAGCTGATTGCCCGCTTAGCCAGTAAAGACGAGCTTTGTGTGAATGCAAAGCTTGCCGCAAAACTCAACCCCAGCCGCTTTTTGCTGCGCGAATTAGGGCTAAAGCAACTTTCGCAAACGCTTTACGGATAAAATCACGGCATGCAAAACGTCAATCAACTACTCGAAAGCGCGCGGCAAGCAAAGTTGCAAGGCGATAGTCATGTGGCGCTAGAGCACTATACGCAAGCGCTTTTGCAGCACCCAAATGAGTTAAATCTACAAATTGTCTGTGGCAATTTGTGTGTGGAACTCGGCCATTTTGAAGAGGCGGCTGGGCATTTTCGGCGCATTTTGGCTTATAACAAAAACCCTGATGCGCGCAATGCTCTGTGCTACGCGCTGCAAGCACTAGGCAACGAGTCGCACTCTCAAGGCAATTTTGCGCTAGCCGCAGCCAGTTTTGAGGAAGTGTTGCAACACCAACCAAACAACGCGATTTTTTGGTATAACTTGGGCAATGCACAGCGCGAATTGGGTCAAACGCAGCAAGCCTTGACGAGCTTTAAACAGGCAATAAAACTTGAGCCAAGCGATGCGGATTTTTACAACAATTTAGGCAATATTCAACGCGAGCTTGGCGCACTGGATTTGGCGATTGAAGCTTACGAAAAAGCGCTAAAACTCAAGCCAGATTTGCATCACGCGCTGGTGCATTTGGTGCACCAAAAGCAGCATATTTTTGATTGGCAAGGCTTGGATGCGCAAATTGAGACAATTCGCGACTGGGTGAATAACGTGCCGCAAGCGCAAATTTCGCCATTTGCTTTTTTGAGTATGCCCAATACCAACGCGATTGAGCAACGTGTTTGTGCGAGCCAATATGTGGCGCAAACGTATGCACACTTTGTTGCGATGCGCGAAAAACTTGGCTTTAAGTTCGCAAAAAATAAGAAAATTCGCTTGGGTTATTTATCTGCGGATTTTCGGCTGCATCCGCTGGCATTTTTAATCACCGAACTCATCGAAAAGCATGATAAAACACAATTTGAAACCTTTGCTTACTCTTACGGCGTAAATGACAAAACACCCGCCAGGAAGCGCTTAGAAGGCGCTTTTGAGCATTTTGACGACATTCGCCATTTAAGTGAAATTGATGCCGCCAAAAAAATCAATGCAGACCAAATTGATATTTTGATTGATTTAACTGGCTTTACGCAAAACAGCCGAACAGGCATTGTGGCGCTGAAGCCTGCACCAGTCAGCATTAATTGGCTTGGTTACCCGGGAACTATGGGGAAATTTAAGGAAGAGCCGCTATTTGATTGGCTTCTAGTGGATAAAGTAATCGCGCCCAACCAAGCAGACTTTAGTGAGCAATTGCTTTATTTGCCATGTTATCAACCGAACAATCACCGCAAGGTTGGTAAAGCAACGCAAAAAGAAGAACACCATTTGGCTGGCAATTTTGTATTTTGCAGCTTTAATCAAACATTCAAAATTACACCAAAAATCTTTGCAGTGTGGATGCGACTATTAGCGCAAATACCCAATAGTGTGCTTTGGTTGCTAGCGTGCAATCCTTGGGCTAAAGAAAATTTGCATCACGAGGCTATCAACGCAGGCATCGACCATAATCGTCTTGTTTTCGCGCCTCGTGTGAGTATTGAAGCGCATTTGGAGCGCCAACGCCACGCCGATTTATTTTTAGATACTTACCCCTACAACGCCCACACGACAGCCAGCGATGCACTTTTTATGGACTTGCCAATCATTACTTACTTGGGCGAAACTTTCCCTGCGCGTGTAGCAGCAAGTCTATTGCAACGTGTTAATTTGCCAGAACTTGTGGCGCACTCCATGCAAGAGTATGAGCAAAAAGCCTTGGAATTGGCACGAAATCCCGAAAAACTTGCTCAACTCAAGAAAAAGTTGGATAAAACTCGACTATTCGACGCCCAACTGTTTGCACGTGACTTAGAAAAGCAATTCATTAGTGTTTGGGATATGTATAATAAACAAAAGACTATGTAATAAACCTAAAGTTTGTGATAAAGTAAAAAAAGATACTAAGAGGAATTACTATGGCTGTTATAGACATCACCCCCGTGCTAAAATTTATGACGGAACAAGGCGGCTCCGACCTGTTCTTTAGTACCGCCGCACCTATTCATATTAGTATTGAGGGAGAAACCGCGCCGATTAATAACCAAATAATGGCGCCTGGTATGATTAGAGAACTAGCATACTCCTTGATGAGTAAGGAGCAAATACACGAGTTTGAAACAACGCTAGAGTGTAATTTTGCCATTAGCAGAAAAGACGTCGGACGCTTTCGTGTCAATGTATTTCGCCAGCGTGGCGAAGTTGGCATGGTCATTCGTCATATTAAAACTGAAATTCCTAACTTTGAAACACTGGGTTTGCCCTTAATTTTACGCGATCTGATTATGCGCAAACGTGGTCTGGTGCTCGTTGTGGGCGCGACAGGCTCTGGCAAATCTACCACGCTAGCTTCTATGATAGATTACCGAAATGAAAATCATACGGGTCATATTGTCACCATCGAAGATCCGATTGAGTTTGTGTACTCACATAAAAAATCCTTGGTAGATCAACGCGAAGTTGGCATTGACACGCACTCATTTGACAACGCCTTAAAAAACGCCATGCGCCAAGCGCCAAATGTAATTTTAATTGGTGAGATACGTGATATGGAGGGCATGAAACAAGCACTTGCATACGCAGAAACAGGGCATCTGTGCTTAGCAACCTTGCACGCTAACAATGCTAACCAAGCGCTGGAACGTATCATGTCATTTTTTCCACCTGAAGCTAAACATGGTTTGCTACTTGGCGTTTCAATTAACTTAGTCGGTATTATTTCGCAACGCTTGATTCCTGGCAAAGTGTTAAAACGTGTAGCCGCCGTAGAAGTCATGATCAATACGCCCTATGTTGCTGAGCTGATTCAGAAACAAAAACTTGGTGAGATGAAAGATATCATGGCTGACAGCAATGACGTGGGAATGAACACCTTTGATCAATCACTGTTTCGCCTATTTGCAAACGGCAAAATCACTGAGGAAGATGCGCTTGCTAACGCGGACTCACGCAATGACTTATCACTCAAAATGCGCTTTGCTGCCGAAGGCGCGCGCGGCGGTTTCGAGCAACCTAGTTAACATTTTCATTTGTGGCAGCTGTAAACGCGGCAGCCACAATTAGCAAGCCGCCTACCAACTCATGCACTGTCATCACTTCTCCAGCTAAAAAATACGACGCCAGCGCAGCAATGATGAGTTCAAATAAAAAAATAACAGAAGCGCGATTTGCTTCAATTTGCGTCACGCCGTATTGCACAAGCATTGTGCCAAAGAAAAGCACAAGCGCAATTATTGTCATGATAAGCCAATGGTTTAAAGTAAAAAAACTCGGGCTAGGAAAAGGCAAATTTACAAATGGTATGCAAATAACAGCCATCACGACAACCCCAATCCAAACAGCAAACGATTTTGCAATAATGCTTAAATGACTAGACTTTCTAGATATTACATTGCTAATGGCAAAACCTATACCAGATGAAAGTGCGAGCCAATCTGAAATGCTGCGAGGAATTGGTAGCCAGCCAGATTGGCCTGTAGAGTCGTATAGCATTATGCTAGCGCCTAGTAAAGCGACTACAATTGTGAAAACGCCTTTTGTGTTAGTGCGTTCTTTAAGCCAAAAATGTGCCAAAATTAAGGTCCAAAGCGGTGATAAGTAAAACAACAGTATCACCCGCATCACATGGTTATCTAATACCGCTAAAACATAGGCTAAATTGGTCCACCCTGCTACCAAACTCAACCAAACAATACTTTTTGGTAGTGTAAACATACCACGCCAATGCTTGGCATATACAGCTAAAGCTATTGTAAATGCGATCAGGTAAGTATAGAAACTGGAAGCAACGCCAGACACTCCCGCTTCTCCCATTAGACGGTACGGATACCACACCACACCCCAAAAACAGGCACCAAAAAGCAGGCCAAATACCGCAAAAGTGTTTTTATTATTGCCGTTGCTCACTATAATGTTCACTTATGAATCCTAATTTAAATTTGTTACAGCCCTACCCGTTTCAACGCTTACGCGATTTATTCAAAGACACGAAACCTAACTCGGTATTTTCGCCGATTAACCTTTCAATTGGTGAGCCTAAACACGCCACACCAGAGCTTATAAAAGACGCATTGGTGAATAACTTGGCTGGCTTAGCTAACTATCCCACGACCATTGGCAGTTTAGAGCTTCGCGAAGCAATTTCAGCATGGATTTCGCGCCGATATGACATTCCCACGGTAAATCCAGAAACCGCAATTTTACCTATTAACGGTAGTCGCGAGGCGCTTTTTGCGTTTGCTCAAGTAGTGATTGATAGCACTAAATCAAAACCCATCGTGATTTCACCCAACCCGTTTTATCAAATTTACGAAGGTGCTACGTTTTTAGCAGGGGCAACGCCCTATTTTTTGAATACATTGCCTGAAAATCAACACGCGATGGATTTTGAAAACGTACCTACTGAAATATTAAACCACACACAACTCGTGTATGTGTGTAGCCCAGGTAACCCTTCTGGTAAGGTGATGAGCCTAGCGCAATGGAAAAGATTGTTTGAATTATCTGATCAGTATAATTTTGTGATTGCATCAGACGAATGTTATTCCGAAATCTACTTTGATACGCCACCATTAGGTGCTCTGCAAGCCGCATCTCTATTGGGTCGCGGCCACGCCAATTTGGTTGCATTTTCTTCACTCTCTAAACGTTCTAACGTGCCTGGCATGCGCTCTGGTTTTGTAGCTGGCGATGAAAAAATCATCGAAAAATTCACGCTTTATCGCACTTATCACGGGTGCGCAATGAGCCCAACCGTGCAAGCAGCGAGTTTAACAGCGTGGAATAGTGAAGCGCATGTGATAGAGAACCGCAAACTCTATGCAGAAAAATTTAACATCGTCACCCCCTTGCTTCAAGGTAAGCTCGAGGTTGAAATGCCAGACGCCGCCTTCTATTTGTGGGCGAAAACCCCCATCTCTGACACTGAGTTTACGCTAAAACTGTATCGTGACTTTAATGTGACGGTTTTGCCTGGCAGCTACCTAGCGCGCGAGGCGCATGGCATTAACCCCGGCAAAAATTTTGTGCGATTAGCACTTGTAGCAAGTCTTGAAGAGTGCGTAGAAGCTGCAAATAGAATTAATTTATTACTTTAATTATATAATTTAACTATTTGTTTTAATGTATTTATTATTCAGATTAATCGCCAAAGCGCTCATGCCGATTAAAGCAATTCCTACCATCACCAAAGCAATTGGCCAACCGAGTGTATTAGCGAAATGTTTGGTGGTAAAGTAGCCGATATACACTAGCATGGACAATGTGCCGACAAGCAATAAAGTACGACTGCGCACGTAAGTACTCAAAAATATTAGCAAGGCTGACAAACCAAGATAAAGTAACTCAAAAGGAGTGTTTTTAACTGCATCAAACACTGCCCAGAGCAGCAATATCGAGCCGAATAAGTACCAAAAAGGTGCGATTGCAGCGTGCTTGGATTGATTGATTGAATATGCGATACACATGAGTGATGTACCAATAATTGTACCGATAAGTTTCTCGTTTAAATCCCAAATATCAAATAAATAGCCTAAGAAAATCATGCCGAAGAAAATCGCGCTAAAAGCAAGCACAGTGCGGCTTTTCGCCCAAAATGTTGCTCCCTGCTGAATCAACATATAGGTCGCCATAAACAAAATGCCGTGACGGGGATCGCCACCGGACGAATATTCCTGCAACATCACCAAAATACCTGAGGGTTGCAAAAAAGAAGAGATTAAAAATAATGGCGTTGCAGCCCGTTCGTATCGCTTATCGTACAAGCAAGCCAACCCCATAAAGAACGCTACCAAACCTACACCCAAGGTCACCAGTACGCGTGCAGCCGAGCCAAAATCGTCCCAATACATGCTAATAAAAACACCGATACCAGCAAACACAAAAATGCCACCAATATAACCGAGTAATTTAGACAGCACTCCTGAGGATGGTTTAATTGCTTGCGCAGCGGGCACGCTCAGCGCTTTAGAAATTTCTTCCAGCGAGATTTGATGATGCTTAATCAGTGAAACAATGTCTTGCAGGGCTTCTTCTTTTTGAGACATAGTGCGCTCCTATTTACTCACAACCCAGCCAAGAAATTGCACATTGCTATAGTAATAATCTGGTTGCAGATTTGGAATTTTGTAAGCCACTGCGCCCTTTATGAGGCGAAATCCACTATTGCGATAACCGCCGCCAAATAACCCACCAACTAGACCACTACTGCCATAAATTGGACCTTCCAGCACATAACCGTCGGGTGATGTCGCGTTGGTATCAACTGTTAAATCTTTGGTCTCGTCCAGAATAGTTTCACCACTTACAGCCGCAGCGCCGGTTTTAGCATTATCGATTGTAATCTCGCGCACAGTTTCGGTTTTGCCATCATAAGCCATTAATTTGGTTGAGCTACCGCTATTGTTTTTGTCATCCATCTTTTTGGAAGACACCATTACTTTCCCCTCTTTTACTTTAAAATCAAACATATAGTCAGGTGATTTTTGGTATTCATATTTCACTGTACTAAATAACATTTCATGTTGCGGTGGTATACCCATAGATTTTGGCAGCACTGAAGCCACAAAAAACAGCAAAATCAATAACAAAGGCAACGTCAAGCCAACCGCCAACACCAAGTTTTCTTTTAACCAATTTTTCATAGCCTACCCTTTAATAAATTGCTTGATTTCGCTTAATACTAAACTATTCAGGTCAGGATTCAAACAATCGATTTCTACTATGTCATCCATGCCGCGCAGCCAGGTGAGCTGCCGCTTGGCAAGCTGGCGAGTGGCGAAGATACCTCTATCGCGCAGTCCTGCTGCATCGTAATCTCCACGCAAATATTCCAGCGCTTGCCTGTAACCCACGCAGCGCATAGAAGTTGATTCTGGCGTTAAACTTGGATTTTTTGCAATCAGCGCACTCACCTCATCCACAAAACAATCTTTTAGCATCTGCTCAAACCGCGCTTCAATACGCGCATGCAGCACTTTGCGGTCACTGGGAATCAGCGCGATTTTAAGTAATTTGTAAGGCAACGCTTCAGAAGTTTGTTTAGCAAACAAACTAGTCATGGTTTCACCAGTGATTTCAAACACTTCCAATGCACGTTGAATGCGCTGCATATCGTTAGGCATTAAGCGGGCTGCGGTTTCTGGGTCTAAGCTCGCAAGCTTACTGTGCATGCCTGGCCAACCTATTTGCGCGGCTTCTGCATCGAGTTTAGCGCGTACTTCTCGTGCAGCCTCAGGCAAACCACTTAAACCGCCCTCCAACGCCCTAAAATACAACATTGTGCCGCCCACCAGTAAGGGGATTTTGCCCCGCGCAGTAATCTCTGCCATTAATCGCAATGCATCGCTGCGAAAGTTTGCTGCAGAATAGGTTTCTGTTGGCGGAATAATATCGATTAAATGATGTGGCGCACTTGCCAGCATTTCCGCATCTGGTTTGGCGGTGCCGATATTCATCTCTTTAAACACCAGTGCAGAATCTACGCTGATGATTTCAACTGGCAGTTTGGAATAACAATGCACCGCCGCACCAGTCTTGCCGCTAGCGGTTGGACCCATTAAAAAAATTGCTGGCTTAATGCCCACACCACTGGTCTTCACATGGAATACCGTCACCATCGCCATCTGCAATAGTTCCAGGGCAATTATTTAGATAAAATTTAGCTTCTTCGCAAGAAGACATTTCGGTACACCTTGTTTTCCCTGCGCACTGAAAACTCTGATTATTTGAAATTGGTACCACTTGCTTATGCTGAGCGGGCTGAGATTCTTTTAATCCTTGTTGCTCTTGTGTCTCTTGCCATTTAGGAAAAGATACTTTTTTATACAAATATGGGCTAATCAACAATAGGGCAACAATACAAATCCATTTAAACAAATTCACCCTATTATTAAGCTTATACGCTTTTTCGCTATATCTAGATTGCGTTGAAGGTCTATTTGCATATTTAACTTTATAGGCTTGCAACCCCTTTTTAATATCATTCGCAACTTCATAGCTGACAACCTCACCAATATTTGGACGCAGTTGACCTTTTTCAAAAACGCTAATATGCACGAAAATTTGCTCATTAGTTCCGTCTTGAGCAATAAACCCAAAGCCTTTATCATCAAACCATTTAACAATTTTGCCTTGTTGTTGCATAATTATTTTCCCCGCATAAACATCTTGTCCAAGTCACTCATACTCACTTGAAACCAAGTCGGACGACCATGATTACATTGACCTGAGCGTTCAGTCGCCTCCATATCACGAAGCAAAGCGTTCATTTCGGGGATTGTGAGGCTGCGATTGGCGCGCACAGCAGCGTGGCAAGCCATGGTGCTGAGCAGTTCGTTTCTGCGTTCCGTGAGCGCACGTGAAGCCCCGTATTCACGTAAATCTTTCATTACGTCTCTGGCTAATTGCACAGCATCTGCATTTTGCAACATGGTCGGCACTGCGCGCACAGCCAGTGTGCTGGGTGAAAGAACGGCAATATCAAAGCCCAATTGCCGCAAATTATCCGCGCCGCTTGTCAGTTCTTCGTTAACAGTTGCCACTTCTAGCCTATCCGCATTAAAACTCACGGGGATAAGTAATGGCTGCATGCTGACGGCATTATCATTTAGCGCATTTTTAAGTTGCTCATACATAATGCGCTCGTGCGCGGCGTGCATATCCACCACCACCAAACCTTGCGTGTTCTGCGCCAACACGTACACGCCATGAATCTGCGCAACGGCAAAGCCTAGTGGATATTCCTGTGCTTCATTGCTTTGAATATCGTTTGCGTAACACACGGGGCTAGCGAACTGGCGATTATCCTCCGCCGAAGGTTGTGAAAACATGGTTGCGTAGAAACTAGGAGTTTCGTTCACCGCCAGATTGATTTGTGACTGATAGCTCGGATATGGCGTATTGCTGCCGCTCGCAAAGGGATTATATTGCGCTTGATTGGCCGTCACCGCGTTATAAACACCCGTTGGCGTTGCCAGCGCCTTGTGTAGTGAATGGAATATAAAGCGGTGAATCGCTTGCCCATCTCTAAACCGCACCTCGGTTTTGGCGGGGTGAACGTTCACATCGACCAGATTTGGGTCCAGCTCTAAAAACAGTACAAACGCAGGATGGCGATCGTGATGCAGCACATCCTGATAAGCTTGCCGAATGGCATGTGAAATGAGTTTATCACGCACAAAGCGGCCATTGACGTACACATATTGCGTATCACGGCTATTGCGAT
>JBJXDT010000015.1:0-45133 GCA_046153505.1 Methylophilaceae bacterium
GTTTTATCTCAGCATGAATGTGCATGACCACTTGGCTACAGCTGTGAATAACGTTGAGCCTAAAAATACGCCATTCTTGGAGCGTTGTGTCTATTACTATGGGCTTACGCATGAAAATATCAACATCTTGCATGAAGCCGCAAAAGAGGCGGGAATGCAATCAATGGCGGTATTGAATCGTTTGGCTATGGCGTTAAAAACTACGCAGGCCAAGCAACCAGAACTTACCGAGGGGCAAACACTCAAACGTATGAATTTTGGTGTTTATTTTCATAGCTCATCCGAAGTAATTAAGACTGATATGCTGTCCGCAGAAAACAAATCAAAAGTAGAGGCTGAGGTTTCTGCTATCCATCAATTTGACAGGGACCAGAATTAGCGATGCAAAATGCCTTGAATAAAAAACTTTATCTAGCTTTTTTTTACTCAGGGCTGTTGTTGTTATGCACTACCGTATATGCGCGTTCAAACACATGCAATGAAGGCATCGGAGGCACTGGCATAACCAATGAAGGTTATGGCGGCACTGGAATCTCTATTGACCGTGAAGGTTTTGGCGGCACTGGCCTTAGCGCACAAGGCTATGGTGGAACGGGTGTTACCAACGATGGTTTTGGCGGCACAGGTACTAGAGCTGAAGGTTATGGCGGCACTGGCATTGCAGGCATCATTACAGGCTTCGCGAGTGTTTGCGTGAATGGCGTTGAGGCCCATTTTGACAGCAAAACACAGGTTGATATTGACGGCGCCACTTCCAGTATTGATAAGCTGAATGTAGGCGATTTTGCGATTATTGATGCCAAAGGGCAGGGCGCTGAAGTTTCTGCCCAGCGCATTAGCGTTATTCATGCCTTAGTAGGCAAAATTGAAGCAGTAAATGCTAAACAAAATCAGCTTACAATCATAGGACAAACCGTGCAACTTAACACAGCCACCATTGGCGCTAGCAACCTAAAACTAGGGCAAAATGTTGCGGTAAGCGGGCTTGTAAATGCTAAAGGATTAGTCATTGCAATGCGCACCGATGTTGTGGCTGACAACGTGCCTTCATCAGTTGCAGGAAAATGGGTTAACGGTAAAGTTTCAGGCGTGCCCGTATCCTTCTCAAACAAAACTGCTATGAATTCAAACATACAAGCGACTGGACAATGGGACGGCAAAACATTATTAGCGACTGATGTGAAACAAAATGCAATGGATCGCGTGATGCGCTCTGGCTATGCATTCAACTCGCAAGGTTTCATTTATCAAGCTGGGAACACTCAATCAATTTATTCACTCGGCAATCAAGTTTACTTACACGCTGGTACCAGAGTATACGGTGATAAGAACACACCAAACGCTATGGTAATTGTGCGCGGGCAGATAGATAAGGCGGGCCGAATTGTTGCAAAAGATATTGAGTACAGCCCTGTTGAGCACGTGTTAGAGCGTGGAGGTAGTAAAGATAGACCCTCAAGTACACGCGAATTAGATAAGTCTCAAAGAAACGCAACAGAAAGTGGCCAGAAAAAAAATGATATTGAACGCTCAGAAAAGCATGAGCATGATAAGTCAAATGCGAATGAGAAGCCTGAGAATATTCAAGGCTCAGGTAAAATAAAGAAACTCGAGAAAATTGACAAAGTTGAGTCGATTGAGAAGGTTGAAAAACCTGAGAAGGTTGAGAAAGTTGAGAAGATTGAGAAGGTTGAACGGGTAGAAAAGGTAGAGAAAATCGAAATACCCGAAAGAGTTGAAGTGCCTGAAAAGCCAGAAAAATATACTTATTGAATTATTGTCTTTCATGAAATACAATTTTGCCCCAATTTTTTTAATACTTGCTAGTATGAATTCAAGCGCCGAAACAGGCGCTTTTAGTTTTACTACGGGCGTAGATTATAGCAGCGGCAAATATGGGCAGACAGAAACTACAAATATTACTTGCGTGCCTTTTACACTCAAATATGAAATAAATCGAACTACTTTAAAGCTTACAGTTCCCTGGATTAAAATTGTAGGTACAGGCGCTGTTACTGGCGGAGCTAATAATCAAATTGTAATAGGTAATGCTAACAAAGTACGAACCAGTGAATCTGGTTTGGGTGATGTTATTTCTAGCGCAACTTATTCAGTCATCGAGTCCGTTGAAAATAAATTCATACTAGACGTAACTGGCAAAGTTAAATTTGGTACAGCTTCTTATGATCGCGGTTTGGGCACAGGAGAAAACGATTACACCTTAGAAACAGATGCATATAAAACTTTTGACAGTCTTACTTTATTAGGTACTTTAGGTTATCGTGTAATTGGTGACCCTAACCAAATTAAGCTAAATAACGTATGGTTTACTAGTTTCGGTTTTGCTTATAAATTTGACACTTATAACAACGCTGGCGCTTATGTGGACTTAAGGCAAGCCACAAGTGCAGCCGGCACCAATTTGCGTGAATATACTGTTTATTACGTGCACAAACTTAACTCACAATACAAATTACAGACTTATCTAGTATATGGAGATACAAGATCAAGTGCGGATTGGGGTGGAGGTTTGATGATGGGCTATAGCTGGTAATTTGCAAGTTAGTATATTATTTAACATAATATACATTATGCGAAGTAATATACAAATAATAAAGCCGAGCTAACTCGGCTTTATTATTCAATTTGACAGTCACCTACCTATTGTTAAAAAAAGCAATATTGAGTACATGGTCATTTACAAATGTTATTTCTGTTTCTTTGTATGTCCGCTTAGCATCATATCTAACAACGTTTTTGTAGTACCACATTTCAACTTTTACTTGCTTAGAATTTTTCTCATCTACATTCTGTCCAGTAAGCGCCCCTGCATTGGTGGGTTTCACAGAAAGTTCTTTTTTAGCTGGCGCGCCTAATTTACTCGTCACAACTTGTTTGGATTTGGCACTAAAGGTGTCCAAAAACTCATTTTCTGTGTAAGTCTTGCCGCCAGCATATGCTAGACCACTTAAAGTAAGTGTGGCAATGGTAATGCCTAGGCCAATCTTTTTAAATCCGTTATAGCTCATTATAAAACCTCAATAATTTCCCTGTTAAACGCTTTTACTGCAATTATGTTGACATACTTAATTAAATAGCAATTTCAAGCCGTCATAGCCAACCATCACGTTATTTGGTAGCAATTTAGATAAAGACTCGTATTCTAAATCATGTGTCATGTGAATCAAAACACTTTGTTTAGCATTTATCTGACTCACATACTGCAAACTTTGTTCAATATTAATATGGGTGGGATGTTTTTCTGTACGTAAGCAATCAATCAACAATAAATCCAAGTTTTGCAACAACTCCAAAGAAGTATCTGGAATCGCAGAAACATCCGTTAGATAAGCACAATTAGCAATGCGATAACCATAAATAAGCGCTCGACCATGACTTACAGGAATGGGAGTAACCTTACTGCCAAAAAGCATAAAAGGACCACAAATACTATTGATAGCAAGCACTGGCAACTCCCAAAAATCACTAGGTTCACGCAGCGTGTAGCCAAACTTTAATTTAATGTGCTCAACTGCTTCTGGATATGTGTAAAGCGGAATCTGCTTGCGCTGAATTTGACAAAATGCACGCAAATCGTCAATGCCATGAAGATGGTCGGCATGCGTGTGTGTATAAAGCACCGCGTCTACACGTCTCAGCCCTTCCCTTAAGGCTTGCAGACGTAAGTCTGGCCCTGTATCGATGAGGATAACTTCACCAGAGTCAAGTGTGATATAGCTGGAACAACGCGTACGCTTATTGCGAGAGTTATCCGAAATGCAGGTTTTGCAATTGCAGCCAATGGCTGGTGTGCCCGCGCTAGAACCCGCACCGAGTATGGTTAGTTGCATGGCGTAGCGCTCTTAAAAAGATTAAAAAAATTATCTGTCGTAGCTCCCATCACAGCATCCAAGCTAATTCCCCGCAGATTTGCAATCTCTTGGGCAATGTATTTTACATAAGCGGGCTGATTAATTTTGCCACGAAAAGGTACGGGCGCAAGGTATGGTGAATCGGTTTCAACTAACATTTTCTCTAGTGGTATTTGCTGCGCTACTTCTTTTAATTGCGTAGCATTTTTAAACGTAACTATCCCAGAAAAGGAAATATAAAATCCCATGGAAATGGCCTCCAGAGCGACTTCCAAGCTTTCCGTGAAACAATGCATGACGCCTCCAATTTGCGATGCACCCTCTTCGCGCATGATACGCAAAGTGTCTTCAGCGGCACTTCTGGTGTGAATTATGAGTGGTTTTTTTGCTAAAAGTGCAGCACGAATATGTGTACGAAAGCGCTCGCGCTGCCATTCTAAGTTGCCAGTCAGTCGAAAATAATCTAATCCAGTCTCGCCAATCGCAATTACTTTATGATGTGTTGCGAGGCTTACAAGGTGGCCAATACTAGGCTCTTCGATATCTTCGTAATCCGGATGCACGCCAACCGAGGCGTAAAAATTATCAAATTGATTAGCTAAAGCTAATACTTCTGGGAATTTATCTAAAGTGACAGAAACACACAGGGCATGACCGACTTTTTCTGTCCGCATTAGTTCTCTAACGGCTAGGATATTATCGGATAACTCTGGGAAATTTAGATGGCAATGCGAATCTACTAGCATTCTATATTGAGCATACTACATGGTGTGAGTTGGGCGATTTGTCTTAAGTGCGCCACCTAAAATCGCCTCGATTTTATTTTTAACTTCAACGCCACCATCTTTTTCGCTAAATTGAACGCCTATGCCTTGCGGGCGATTGCTGTTAGCGGTTGGGGAAATCCAAATCACTTTCCCAACCACTTTTAATTTAGTTGGCTCATCGACTAAGCTCAATAACATAAACACTTCCTCACCCATTTTAAAACTTTTATTCGTCGGGATAAAAAGTCCGCCACCCTTGATATAAGGCATGTATGCAGCATAGAGGGCGGGCTTCTCCTTAATAGCAAGGGAGAGTACTCCAGGCTTATTGGCTACCTGTTGGTCTGTATTTGCATCCATGTTCGAGAGCGTTCTTTCTCTTTATTTTAGAAAAATTTGTGTATATTGCAGCAACATATTCTCTAATTGCATTTCATTGCTCAAAGGGTGGTTGGCAGTTTTTTTTGCTTCTACCAGCGTTTGCTGAAACCTTATCAATAGGCCTAAGTTTACGCTTTTAGACAGGGCTTGCAAAGCATTTGCTTGCTGAGTGTGATAACGTAACTGCTGTGTCAGCTTAAAACATAGCAAATCAAATACCCATTTTTGCAAAGTTTCCAGCGCGCGTTCCATGCCCAAAGATAAAAATGCGGCAGCAGAGTTAAATACGTCTATCCTAGCGCCTTGTGCAAGCTGTTTTATCAAGCTTGCATTTGTTTCGGATGATGCCTGCAAAGCCAATAACGGCGAGCCACCTGCATAAGCTAAGGCAGATTCCGCATGCTCTAACCCTTGCGATTTAAGCCAATAAATCGCTACTGCACGTTCTGGCAAGATCATCTCTACAACCTGACAGCGACTGATAATCGTTGGTAAAAGGCGCTGCGATTGACTCGTCACTAGCAAAAACAAGGTGTTGGCTGGTGGCTCTTCTAGTATTTTAAGCAGCGCGTTTGATGAAGCTAGATTTAGTGTTTCTGCTGGCGAAATTAAAACAACGCGTTTGGCACCTACTTGATGACTAGAAAGACTCAAATAATCAATAAGTTGTCGAATTTGAACGACAGAAATTTGACTCTTTCTGGAGGCTTTTTTCTTAGGAGCATCTTCTATTTCTTCTTCGCTTTCGGGCGCAATCCATTTAAAGTCAGGGTGTGTCCCTTCTGCAAACCACAAACAATTTGCGCATACACCGCAAGCTTGGTCATGATTGGTCTGCTGGCAAAGCAGTGTGCGTGATAGCTCAAATGCAAAATCATGTTTACCTATGCCCGCCCGACCACGCAATAGTATTGCATGCGGTAAGATATTTTTTCGTTGCATCAACTGTTGCCATTGCGCGTTTTGCCAAGTATACATATATTAATTAAATCAAAGTCTTGCAATAATCTCTTGAATAATTAGATCAACTTCTTCTTTGACTTTTTCTAAGCTTTGGTTTGCGTTGATAATGCGAAAGCGTAATGGATTTTCTTTAGCGCGGGTCAAATATGCTGTGCGTATTTTTTCAAAAAACTCGATGTCTTCGCTCTCAAATTTATCTGGCATGCGCGCTAATTGCAGGCGCTTCATGCTCGCTTCCACTGGCAAATCAAACAGCAAAGTTAAATCTGGCTGCAAGCCGCTCTGCACCCAAGTTTCTAGCTGCATAATTTTTTCAGCAGAAACGCCTTTAGCGCCAGATTGATAGGCATAAGTGGCATCAGTAAAGCGATCTGAAATCACGCAAGCACCATGCGATAATGCGGGCGCGATGATATTTTCTATATGCTCACGTCGTGCTGCAAACATCAACAGCGTTTCAGTTTCAGGATGCATTGGTTTGTGCAGAATAATTTCACGCAAAAGGTCGCCAAGTGCTGTTCCACCTGGTTCACGCGTAGATACCACATAACGTCCATTAGCCTCAATTTGCGCGATGATGTCAGCAATATGTGTGCTTTTTCCTGCACCATCCATACCTTCAAGCGTAATAAACTTACCCTTTTTCCCTGAGTTTTCTATCATTTCTTATGTTTTATTTTTAATCCCTGAAGCTGATATTTTGCCACAGCACGGTTGTGTTCTGCTAGCGAATTAGAAAATTCATGCGTACCATCACCCTTGCCAACAAAATAGAGCGCCTTAGTGGATTCTGGATGCAAAGCCGCTTCTATAGCAGCCGCACCAGGCATGGCAATTGGCGTAGGTGGTAGCCCATCTCTTGTGTAAGTATTATAAATCGTGTCTTGCTCTAAATCTTTTTTTCGAATGTTGCCGTCATATTGATCACCCATCCCATAAATGACTGTCGGATCGGTTTGCAGGCGCATACCAACATGTAATCTATTGATGAAAACGCCTGCAATCATTGGGCGTTCATTCGCCCTTCCAGTTTCTTTTTCTACAATAGAAGCCATTATCAGCGCTTGGTAACTATTTTTATAGGGCAAACCGCTATCACGCCCGGCCCAAGAGGCTGCCAGTTTGGTTTGCATAATTTCATATGAGCGCTTTAGCAACACAATATCCGCGGTACCGCGATCAAAATAAAAAGTATCCGGAAAAAACAGGCCTTCAGGATGCTGCTCTTTACCTGAAACCGCCTGCATGACCTCGCTATCACTCATGCCATCAGTGAGATGCTTCACCGCCTCGTTTTTGGCAAGTTTTTCACGCATTTGCTTAAAGGTTTTACCCTCAATAAAGGTAATGCTGCCCTGCGTTGCCTTGCCGTGATTAAGCGAAAGAATGAGTTGGTAGGGGTTAATATTTTTGTTGAGCGTATAATCGCCCGCTTGTAGCGTAGATTGCTTATTTAACACGCGTGTCAGCAAAACAAATGGGAATGCTTGTTTTAATACGCCCTGCTCCACTAATTGGTTGGCAATACTGCTTAAGCTGCTTTTTGCTTTAATGTTAATTTCTTGCGCTTCAGGCGATAAATTCAGCGGTTTTTTCGCATAATATGCAAGCCCAGTAGCCAATAAACAAGAGGCTGTCAGCCCGATTATTAACACCCATTTAAGCAAAAGCTTCATGTGTTTAAGGCTTTGCGAATATCGGTGTCCAAGGTGTTTTTTGGCCAGATTTTAGTTTGCAAGCCTCGCACTTGCCATGCACCGTAGAGGCTGTTGCAAATTATCACCTCATCAGCCGCTAAGAGTTTTTGGAAGTCCAAGCTTTCAATCTGTGGTTTTAATCCAAATGTATGCGCTAGCGCTAAAATGCGTTGTCTGGTAATGCCTGCAATGCCACATAAATCAAGGCTAGGCGTTAAAAGTGTATCGCCAAAGCGCGCAAAAATATTGGCTGATGTACATTCAATCACATTGCCTTGAAAATCTAACATCAGCCCTTCTGAAACTGATGGATCGTGCCATTCCATACGTGCTAACACATTTTCTAAACGATTCAGGTGCTTAACGCCAGCAAGTTTGGGTTGATACGCAAGACGCGTCTGGCAAACATGCAATTGCACACCTTGGCTGAAATGGCTGGCAGGATATTCAGGCATTTCAGACTTAATGATAAGGCGCATGGGGGCAGTGATTGCAGGTGGTTTATAGCCGCGCTCACCCTCTCCACGAGAGATGATTATTTTGGCCACAGCAATTTCATTCATATCAAAAAGCTGTTGCAAATCGCTCATTAACAGTTCTGGACTTGGGCAAACAATGCCGATTGCACCACAATCAGCCACCAGTTTTTGATAATGTGCTGGCCATTGCTCAGGCAAGCCATTGACCATTTTAAGGGTACGAAACACACCGTCGCCATAAGCTAAACCACGGTCTAACGGTGAAACTACCCCAAACAGGTTGCCGTTGATAATGTAATCGTGTTTATTTTGCATAGGCACCATTAAACCATAGCGCGTGTCAACAAAAAAGCCTGTGGCGACGATTCCACAGGCTTTATTTTTAAGAAATATTATTTAAATTTTCTTGAAAAACTAGACTTTCTTAAATACCAAGCTTCCATTGGTGCCGCCAAAACCAAAGTTATTCTTGAGCGCATATGTAATTTTCAGCTCACGCGCTGTATTCGCACAGTAATCCAAATCACAGTCTGGGTCTTGGTTAAAAATGTTAATCGTTGGAGGTGAAACTTGGTTGTAAATCGAAAGCACAGTAAACACACTTTCTAAGCCACCTGCGCCACCTAATAGATGCCCTGTCATTGATTTTGTTGAGTTAACGACAAGTTTGTATGCATGGTCACCAAAAGTGGCTTTAATCGCGTTAGTTTCGTTAGTGTCGCCCAATGGCGTAGATGTGCCATGCGCGTTCATAAATTGAACTTGATCGACATTCACGCCTGCATTTTTAAGCGCATTGACCATTGACCTACGAGGCCCGTCCATATTGGGTGCTGTCATATGATATGCATCTGCACTCATGCCGTAACCAACTAACTCTGCGTAGATTTTTGCACCTCGTGCTTTAGCGTGCTCGTATTCTTCTAGCACCATCACACCAGCACCCTCACCTATCACAAACCCATCACGGTCTTTATCCCAAGGGCGACTCGCTGTCGCTGGATCATCGTTGCGATTAGATAAAGCACGCGCAGAAGCAAAACCACCAACAGAAAGCTCAGTAATAGCGGCTTCCGCACCTCCAGCCACCATCACGTCAGCATCGCCATATTCAATCATCCGCGCTGCATCGCCAATACAGTGTGTACCTGTTGTGCAGGCAGTTACAATCGCCACATTCGGCCCTTTTAAGCCAAACATAATGCTTAAATTGCCTGAAATCATATTAATGATAGTGCCGGGTATGAAGAATGGAGAGATTTTACGTGGACCGCCTTCGCCATAAGTGTCATTGGTAGATTCAATCAAGCCTAAACCACCAATGCCAGAACCAATTTCCACGCCAATGCGTTCAGCATTTTCTTCTGTCACCACTATACCGCTGTCTTTAAACGCTTCTATCCCAGCAGCTAGGCCGTACTGGATGAAGGTGTCCATGCGGCGCGCCTCTTTGGCTGAAATAAAATCCTCAACATTAAAATCTTTCACTTCACCCGCCACTTGCGATGCAAAGTTACTTGGATCGAATTTTGTGATGCGTGTGATTCCGGATTTGCCTGCAACAAGATTTTTCCAAGCGTTTGATGTTCCAATACCTACTGGAGACACCACGCCTAAACCCGTGACTACTACTCTACGTTTATTTGACATGTTAAGAAAATCAGCCCTCGCAAGGGCTGATTATTTTGAATTTATTTGAGGTTAGCGTTGATGTAATCAATCGCAAGCTGAACAGTAGTAATTTTCTCAGCCTCTTCATCAGGAATCTCAGTATCAAACTCCTCTTCCAAAGCCATCACTAATTCCACTGTATCTAGTGAATCAGCGCCTAAGTCATCCACAAAAGACGATGAATTTTTTACGTCAGCTTCGTTTGCACCTAATTGTTCGCAAACGATTTTTTTAACACGTTGTTCGATGTCAGACATCCAAATACCCCTTTGATTAAAAATTGGCTTTTCAGCCAAGTGCGTATTCTACCAAAACTATGCAAGAATACAAAAAAATAAAAAAATATGCTAAATAAATTAGCTCATGTACATCCCACCATTAACATGAATCGTTTCGCCCGTAATGTATGCTGCGCTGGGCGAGGCAAGGAATGCGACCGTTGCAGCAATTTCGTTTGCGCTACCTAAGCGACCAAGCGGAATACGTGCCATCATTTGCGTTTTAATGTCTTCGGGTAGCTCCGCCGTCATATCAGTTTCAATAAATCCAGGCGCAATACAATTCACCGTAATATTACGGCTGCCGACTTCTGATGCTAATGATTTAGTAAACCCTGCCATACCCGCTTTAGCCGCAGCATAATTGGTTTGACCCGCGTTGCCCATATGGCCCACCACGCTGGAAATGCTGATAATACGGCCTGTACGCACTTTCATCATCGGCCTTAGCACAGCTTTGCTCATGCGATAAACGGAGCTTAAATTGGTCGAAATTACTGCATCCCAATCCTCTTCGTCCATACGCATTAACAACATATCTTTAGTAATACCAGCGTTATTTACCAATATCGATACATCGCCAAATTTTTCGGCAATTTCTTTTAAAACAGCATCAATTTGAGCGCTGTCGTTCACATCTAGAGCAAGCCCTAATCCCTTAATATTTCCTGCTTTTAGGGCAGCGCTGATGCTTTCTGCGCCGCCTGTTGTCGTTGCTGTGCCAATTACTGTTGCACCTTGATTACCTAAATACATTGCAATAGCTGCTCCAATGCCGCGGCTTGCGCCAGTCACGAGTGCAATTTGATTTTCGAGAGACATAAAAAATCCTTAATTTAGAAATTCAGAAATGGCTTCGTTGCTAGTTAAAGAAGTGCAAGGCAATTCCGCCACGCAACGCTTGGTTAGCCCTGTCAATACCTTGCCAGGGCCGCATTCTGCGCTATTTACAACCCCTTGCGAGAAGATATACTGCACAGTTTCTACCCAACGCACTGGAGAGTATAGCTGACGCACAAGCGCATCTTTAATTTTAGCCGCATCGCTGTAAGAAGCGACATCCGCATTATGAATGACTGGAATTTTTGGCGTGTTCACCGTTACATCTTTAAGGTATTCTGCGAGCTTTTCTGCAGCAGGTTTCATCAACGCGCAATGCGAAGGCACGCTGACAGGCAATGCCAGTGAGCGTTTTGCGCCTTTGGCTTTCGCCAGCTCCATGCCGCGCTCAACTGCCGCTTTGTTGCCTGCAATTACCACTTGGCCAGGTGAATTAAAATTGACAGCCTCGCACACTTCATTTTGTGCAGCTTCTGCACACGTAGCGCGCACAATATCGTCATCCAAGCCCAAAATAGCTGCCATCGCGCCCACGCCTTCAGGAACGGCGCTTTGCATCACTTCTGCACGATATTTTACGAGCGGCAAAGCATCGGTAAATGAAATGGCTTCAGAAGCGACTAAAGCGGCATATTCACCTAAACTGTGACCCGCATGGGTATTGGCTTGCAGACCGCCTGCTTTTAAATATGCACGATACGTGGCAATGCCCGCAATGAGCATTAGTGGCTGTGTATGTTGCGTTTGGTTCAAAAATTCATTGGGTTCTGTTGCCATCGCCCAAAAATCCACGCCTAAAATATTTGAAGCTTCATCAAATGTTTGTTTAATAACAGGACTATCAGCGAAACTGGCCATCATACCAACCGATTGTGAACCTTGACCAGGAAAAAATAATGCAAATTTACTCATTTATAAACAATCACTTAAATTAATTACTTAATAACTTACTATAATATTCATAAAACCTTGGTGCAAGAAAAAATGAAGCGATAATTCCTGTCCAAATAGCTAAAACTATTAGTGGGTTATGTGAATTATCTATCAAAAAAACCGCAAATCCAAAATATCATATAAAACACAAGAACGCTCGAAGCACAAGAAAGTAATATCGAAAAAATTTTAGCACTTAATACTTAACAAGTGCAGAACCCCAAGTAAAGCCACCGCCAAATGCCTCCATCAGCAGCACTTCACCACGTTTAATACGTCCATCGCGCACAGCAGTATCTAGGGCTAGCGGTATCGAGGCAGCCGAGGTATTGCCATGTTTATCAACGGTTACCACCACCTTATCCATCGGCATATCAAGCTTTTTAGCGGTCGCTTGCAAAATACGAATATTGGCTTGATGCGGCACCAGCCAATTGATGTCAGACTTTTGCATATTGTTGGCAGCTAGTGTTTCATCGACAATTTGATCTAGTGTATTTACCGCCATTTTAAATACGGCGTTACCTTCCATGTGCACTGTATCTGGCGTACCATCGTGCTTATGCGGAACATGCAACATTTTTTCAAAATTGCCATCGGCATGTAAGTGCGTAGAAATAATGCCCTGCTCTTGAGAAGCGCATAAAATAACGGCGCCAGCGCCATCGCCCCACAAAATGCAGTTGCTGCGATCGGTATAATCGACGATACGCGAGAAAGTTTCTGCGCCGATGACCAAGACACATTTTGCAGAACCAGTTTTAATAAAGTTATCGGCCGTGGCGAGCCCATAAATGAAGCCGCTACAGACTGCTTGCACATCAAATGCAGGGCAGCCAGCTATGCCCAATTTACGCTGCAGAATGGTTGCCACGCTAGGGAAAATTTTATCTGGCGTGGTGGTAGCGACAATAATTAAATCAATGTCGCTGGCGGCAATACCTGCGCGCTCAATCGCGTTTTTAGCGGCTTCTAGCGCCAAATCGCTGGTGTTCTCACCTTTTGCTGCAATATGGCGCTCGCGAATGCCCGTGCGCGTAAAAATCCACTCATCGGTAGTATCTACCATTTTTTCAAAATCTTTATTGGTGAGGATTTTTTTCGGCAAGTAGCTGCCAGTTCCTGCTATTCTTGAATAAATCATGAACCCTCTAAAGAAGTTTCTACTGCCATCGCAGGATACGGGTGTGGTTGAATATGCTCAATTTCTAGCTGCTCAGTAATGCGCTTTAAAACACCACTGCGCGCTTCTTCTATCGCTACTAAAATAGCGTGGTGAAACGCAATTATATCAGCTCCACCGTGGCTTTTAACCACAACACCACGCAAGCCCAAAAAGCTCGCGCCGTTGTAAAGGCGCGGGTCTAATCGTTTTTTGAAAGCTTTGAGAACTGGCAATGCACACATTGCCATCACTCTGCTCAACCAGTTTCGCTTAAATTCGTGGGTTAAAAATTTGCCCATCATGTGCGCCATACCTTCTGCAGTTTTAAGTGACACATTGCCCACAAATCCGTCACATACTACTAAATCTACCGTACCTTTAAAAATATCGTCGCCTTCAATATTGCCATAAAAATTCAAATGGCTTGCACGAAGCAACTCACCAGCAGCTTTTACCACTTCGTTGCCTTTAATGTCTTCTGAGCCAATATTTAACAAGCCCACCGTTGGACTAGGTTTGTGCTCTACGCAACTCACCAGCATGGCACCCATAATGGCAAACTGCAAAAGATGCTCTGGCGTGCAATCAGCATTCGCGCCCAAATCTAGCATGTAAGTCACACCATCTTCAGATGGCAATGCAGACGCGATGGCTGGCCGATCTATGCCTGGCAAAGTTTTAAGCACATAACGCGCAGTCGCCATTAGCGCGCCCGTATTGCCTGCGCTCACACAGGCCGTTGCTTCGCCACTTTTTACCAGATTAATCGCCACGCGCATCGAGGAATCTTTTTTATTTTTAAGCGCGCTTTGTGGAGATTCGTCCATCAGTACCACTTCCGTAGCATGATGAATACGTAAGCGTGAACTAAGTGCGGCTTTATGCGCTTTCAGTTCAGCTTGAATTGCATCTTCCAAGCCCACAAGCACAATATTTAGCTGATCGTCTTCTGCAAGGATTTTTAATGCCGCAGGAACTGTAACATGCGGACCATGATCGCCGCCCATTGCGTCAATTGAAAGAGTGATTTCCATCAGTGAATTATAATGGATGTATGGTTAATTGGATAATTTAGATGTGCAAACGCCGCGCTAGTGTTTAGTCGCGGCGTATGATTAGAGCTCAAAACAATCAGTAAAACGAATTACTCGCTTTTTGTCGCCATAACTTTGCGTCCACGGTAAAAGCCACTTGGGCTTACGTGGTGACGTAAATGTGTTTCACCAGTAGTTGGCTCAACAGCCAAAGGAGGATTCACCAAGAAGTCATGTGAACGGTGCATACCGCGTTTTGAAGGTGACTTTTTATTTTGTTGAACTGCCATAATAATGCTCCAAAAACTTGCTAAAAATTAGTAATCGCGCATTTTAATAGAATTGCGGCTTAATGTAAATCAATAACTTAACAAAAATACATTAAAACTTACCTTTAAGCACCGCAAATGGATTAGGCCTCTCGCCGCTTTGCATGTTGGCTTTGGTGCAATCGGCCGCGTGCACAGGCGCAATTGGCATGGCAATTAGCAGCTCATCTTCAATCATCTCGTTTAAATTCATGTGTTGCGATGGTTCTAGCCAATCTATTTCGTCGTTTTCGTCCGCCTCATCGGGCGAGTTTTCACAAATTAAATAATCAAAATTCAAATTTAATTCAATTTGCATGGCCTCTAAACAGCGCTGGCAAAGCACGGGCAATATTGATTCGACCTGCAGGTGCATACTGGGCAAATGCATTCCTTTTGCAAAGCCCTTTAATGTGTAGTGAATACTGGCTTGATTTTTATCATTTGAGCTTAGCATTTCACCCAAACGCAGGCAATCTAACGGGCTTAAATCACCACTTATCTCAAGGTTTTTTTGCGCAAATTCTAGGTTATTTATGAGTATTGGTTTCATGTTATGTTTATTTATTGGGCATCAATTTTGGAGCTTATGTATTTCGTAGCGCGTGGGCGCATGTTACAATCTTCTGGTTTGCAGTTCAATTAAGGCCATCGCGTGTTTAAAAAAATTCTTGTGGCAAATCGAGGAGAAATTGCAGTGCGTATTGTACGCGCTTGCTCCGAAATGAGCATTAAATCTGTCGCCATTTATGCCGATGCCGACCGTAGCGCTCTACATGTTAAAAAGGCTGACGAAGCCTACAACTTAGGTGCCGACCCTGTTGCTGGTTATTTAGATGCGCATAAAATTGTCAACATTGCGGTTGCCGCCGGTTGTGATGCATTACACCCAGGTTATGGTTTTTTATCTGAAAATCCAGATTTAGCTGAAATCTGCGCGAGACGTGGAATCAAGTTCATAGGCCCAAATGCGCGCGTGATTCGCCAAATGGGCGATAAAATCCAAGCCCGTAACGCAATGACTGGCGCGGGCATCCCCTGTACACCCGGCTCTGATGGCAACTTGGAAACGCTAGAAGAAGCAGTCGCTTTAGCCAAAAAAATTGGCTACCCTGTGATGTTAAAAGCCACGAATGGCGGCGGCGGTCGCGGCATTCGCCGTTGCGACTCCGAAAAAGACTTACTCAGCAATTACGATCGTGTGATTTCTGAAGCCAGCAAAGCATTCGGCAAACCAGAAGTATTTTTAGAAAAATGTGTTGTTACACCGCGCCACATTGAAGTGCAGGTGATGGCAGACAGTAAAGGCAATGTAATTCATCTTTTCGAGCGCGATTGCTCGGTGCAACGTAGAAACCAAAAGTTAATTGAAATCGCACCTTCGCCACAGTTGACTAAAGCGCAGCGCGAGTATATTGGTGGCTTGGCGGTAAAAGCGGCAAAAGCTGTTGATTATGAAAATGCCGGCACAGTGGAGTTTCTACTCGATTCCAACAACAATTTTTACTTTATGGAAATGAACACCCGCCTGCAAGTTGAGCACACCGTGACAGAAACAATAACTGGTGTGGATATTGTGCAAGAACAAATACGTATTGCCTATGGCTTGCCGCTACAGTACAAGCAAGCAGAAATCAGCTACCGCGGGTATGCCATGGAATTCCGCATTAATGCCGAAGACCCAAAAAATGATTTTCTACCAAGCTTTGGTAAAATCACGCGCTATTACGCACCGGGCGGCCCAGGCGTGCGCATGGACGCAGCCATCTATAGTGGTTATGTAATTCCACCTTATTACGACTCCATGTGTGCCAAGCTCACTGTGTGGGCACTCGATTGGGAAGATGTGATTGCACGTGGTCGGCGTGCCCTGAATGACATGGTGGTGTATGGCGTTAAAACGACCATACCCTATTATTTAGAAATCTTGAATCACCCAGATTTTAAGGCGGCAAACTTCAACACCAGCTTTGTAGAAACGCACCCTGAGCTAACGAATTACGCAACCCAGTTGCCACCAGAATTATTCGCTGCTGCCATTTCGGCAGCGATTGCGGCACATGAAGGCATTTAATTTAGAGTAAATATTATGAGCAAAAAAATAGGTATTACAGAACTCGTTTTACGTGACGGACATCAATCACTTATCGCAACGCGGATGCGTACAGACGACATGCTACCAATATGCTCAGCACTCGATGCGATAGGTTTTTGGTCTCTCGAGGCTTGGGGCGGGGCAACATTTGATGCTTGTGTACGCTTTCTGAAAGAAGACCCGTGGGAGCGCCTCAAAAAACTACGTAAAGCGCTACCCAACAGCCAAATTAATATGTTGTTACGTGGTCAAAATCTATTGGGTTATCGCCATTATTCTGACGATGTGGTACACGCATTTGTAAAACTTTCTGCAAATGCTGGCGTTGATGTGTTTCGTATTTTTGATGCAATGAACGATGTTCGCAATCTTAAAACCTCAATTGAAGCAGTTAAAAAGGTTAAAAAACATGCCATCGGCACGCTTTCTTACACAACAAGTCCAGTACATGATGTGACTTATTTTGTGAGTTTAGCAAAAGAATTAGAATCTTTAGGTTGCGATAGCATTGGTGTAAAAGACATGGCGGGCTTGCTCACGCCTACAATTGCTAGCGAATTGATAAAAGCTTTAAAAGATGCAGTTAAATTACCAGTGCATATTCATAGCCACGCCACTTCTGGTTTGGCAAGTATGGTCATGCTTAAAAGTGTTGAAAATGGCGCAGATATTATCGATACCTGCAATTCTTCGTTCTCGGAAGGCGCGAGCCACCCAACGACAGAAAGTATGGTGGCAGCGCTAAAAGGCACGCCATATGACACCGGTCTAGATTTGGCGAAGTTGCAAGAAGTTACTGCCTATTTCCGCGAAGTTCGCAGGAAATACTGGCAATATGAGAGCGAATTTACGGGAGTTGATACACGCGTTTTGGTCAACCAAGTGCCAGGAGGCATGATTTCAAACTTATCTAACCAGCTTAAAGAACAAGGCGCGTTAGACAAAATGGATGCAGTGCTATCCGAAATACCTCGCGTACGTGAAGATTTAGGCTATCCTCCGCTCGTTACGCCGACCTCGCAAATCGTCGGTACACAGGCGGTCTTAAACGTGATGACTGGCTCGCGCTATAAATCCGTGACCAATGAAGTAAAAAATTACTTGCTTGGGCACTATGGCAAATCACCTGCACCCGTAAGTTCAGAAATGAGCAAATATGTTGACATGAACACTGCTATCACTTGCCGCCCTGCCGACTTATTAGAGCCGGAAATGGCAAAATTGCAAGCGGAAACCGAACGACTTGCACAAAGCGACGAAGATGTACTCACATTCGCCATGTTCCCGGATATTGGGCAAACCTTCTTACAAGAACGCAATGCAGGCAGCTTAAAACCTGAAGCACTATTGCCAAAAGAGGCCGCGAATGCAGGTGCTTCGCGCTATGCAGCAGATGAGTTTAAAGTGACGCTACATGGCGAAACCTTCCATATTAAATTAACTGGTAGTGGTCATGCTGGCGAAGAAAAACGCCCATTCTATGTTTCTGTTGATGGTATCGCCGAAGAAGTCATTGTAGAAACCTTGAATGAAATTGAGATTTCTGGCAATGGCGTTAGCAAGGGTAACGGCAAGAAAAAAGAAGTCTCAAAAACCTCCTCTGGCCGCCCTCGCCCTAACCACCCAGGCTGCGTAACCACGGCGATGCCAGGCACCATTGTGGCTGTTAAAGCCAATGTGGGCGATAAAGTCAATGCGGGGGACGGCGTGCTTGTTATCGAGGCGATGAAGATGGAGAACGAAATTCAAGCTTCTACTACGGGCACAGTGGTTGCCGTGCACGTGAAAAAAGGCGATTCCGTGACACCTGACGAATCTTTATTAGAAATTCAACCTGAATAAATCGGAATTCATCATAATAAAGCCGACAAAATTTGTCGGCTTTTTATTTTCAACTATAATGTCCTTATGAAACAAACTCTTATTTTGGCGTCATCTTCCATTTACAGGCGAGAGCTTTTGCAAAAACTGCAAATTCCATTTAGCGCCATTTCCCCAAAGATTGACGAAACTCCACTCGCTGACGAAAAGCCACACGAAACCGCATTGCGACTGGCGCAAGAAAAAGCTAAAAAAGTTGGTGAAGAACATCCTTATGCGCTGGTGATTGGCTGCGATCAAGTCGCGACACTTGATGGTGAACAGTTGGGTAAGCCAGGAAACCATAAAAATGCTACTGAACAACTTAAGAAAATGCGGGGTCGCGAAGTGAAATTTTACAGCGCCATGTGTTTATACAATGCCAGCACAGCCAATATGCAAACTGAAAACGTGCCCTATTTGGTAAGATTTCGACAACTCACAGACGAACAAATCGAGCGCTATTTGAACAAAGAGCAACCCTATCACTGTGCTGGAAGCGCCAAGTCAGAAGGTTTAGGTATCGCTTTGATTGAGCGTATGATAGGTGAAGACCCAAACGCGCTGATAGGTTTGCCATTAATCAAGCTTGTATCAATGTTAAATAATGAGAATGTGCACGTAATTTAAAAAAATTTAAAAATTAATTAACCCCAAACGCAAGATTGCGGCGTGTAAAGGTTAAGCGCGATGATCTTTGAATCGACGCCAACTTAACCAATGGAGAAAAATATGCGTAACCAAAAATTAGCCACTAAATTGTCTGTGCTCACGGTAGCCACCATTTCCGCTTTAGCACTTTACTCTTTAGGTATCAATGCCGCCGAAAAAGGAAACTCTAAAACCATGTCACCCAATATCAATTATGACGAGCAACGCAGCACGCTTGATGACCAGCAAGCGGTTGCGGTAACGATTTACAACTCTGATTTAGCGTTGGTGAAAGACACGCGCAAGGTTACGCTTAAAACAGGCTTAAACGCACTGGCCTTGCGCGATGTGAGCGCGCAAATACGCCCTGAAACTGCACTTCTGCGCAGCATTAACGCACCTGGCAGCCTCAATTTACTCGAGCAAAACTTTGATTTTGATTTGCTCACCCCACAAAAAATGTTAGAGAAATATGTCGGAAAAACCGTCAGTATTGTGAAAACAAACCCAGCGACAGGCGCGGAAACCACAGAAAAAGCCACCGTGCTGTCAGCCAACAATGGCGTGGTGCTTAAAATTGGTAACCGCATTGAGACTGGCTTGCCAGGTCGCATTGTGTATGACGATGTACCAGAAAACTTACGCGACAGGCCGACTTTAGTCACACAAATCAATAATAAAGGCGCGACAGACCAAACTGTAGAGTTAAGTTATTTAACAGGCGGGTTAGCGTGGAAAGCCGATTACGTGGCAGAGCTAAACGATAAAGAGAACAAGCTCGATTTATCAGGCTGGGTAACACTCACCAATACCAGCGGCGCAAGCTATAAAAACGCCAAGTTGCAATTGGTGGCGGGCGATGTCAACCGCGTGCAAGAAAACATTATGCCAATGGCAAAAGCCATGCGTGGCGAGGTAATGATGGCAGATGCCGCAGCGCCGATGAAAGAAGAAGGCTTGCTGGAATATCATTTATACACCTTAGACCACCCCACAACTATTGCTGAAAGCCAAACCAAGCAAGTAGCATTACTATCCGCCAGTGGCGTGCCTGCGCGTAAAGAGTTAGTGCTTCGCGGCTCAGAGAATTATTACCTTGGTCAATACGGCGAAATTGGCACTAAAATGAAGGTGGAAGTGTTTGTTGAGTTTGAAAACAAAGAAGCCAGCAACTTAGGTATGCCACTCCCTAAAGGCACATTGCGTGTATATAAAAAAGATAGCAATGGCAACGCGCAGTTTGTGGGTGAAGACAACATTGACCATACCCCAAAAAATGAAACGGTACGCCTAAAATTGGGTAATGCTTTTGATGTAACGGCAGACCGCAAACAAACCGATTACAAAGTAATGCCTAACCCGACCAGAGGCCATAGCGCATTTGAAACCGCACATGAAATTGTGCTTAAAAATGCTAAAAAGGAAAAAGTAACAGTCACTATTAGAGAGCCGATTAGTGGCGATTGGAAAATCACCTCTGAAAGCGCTCCGCACACCAAGGCAAACAGTAATTTAGCTGTTTGGAAAATTGACGTACCCGCCGAAGGCAGCACAACGCTCACTTATCGTGCTTATGTGAAATACTAAGTATTCACTGGATGAAACTAGGCACTCTCTATTTAATACCAGTAACCTTGGGCGATGATAATGTCGCCCAAGTTTTGCCTGCCGAAGTCATTAAATTGACGCAAAGTTTAGAACACTTTGTGGTGGAAACTGAAAAACCAGCGCGCCAATTCTTAAGCATCATTAAAACCGCCAAACCCGTGCGTGAGCTCTCGCTAAACTTGCTTAACGAACACACGCAAGATAAAGACCTAGCCGCCCTGCTTACGCCCTTACTTGCTGGCAACGATGTTGGGCTGATGTCAGACGCAGGTTGCCCAGGAGTGGCCGACCCAGGCGCTCGACTTATCGAGCTAGCGCATAAAAAAGGGATTCGCGTGGTGCCTTTTGTTGGCCCTAGCTCCATTTTATTGGCGTTGATGGCTTCTGGCCTCAATGGGCAGCAGTTTGCATTTCTAGGCTATTTGCCAGTGGATAAAACCGCGCGCATCACTAAACTGAAAGACATCGAAAAACGCTCCCAAACGCTTAAAGAAACGCAAATCTTTATCGAAACTCCTTACCGCAACCAACAAATGCTAGAAGCAATTTTAAGCACCTGCAACGCTAATACCCGCTTGTGTATTGCTTGCCACGTCAGCATGCCAGATGAAATGATAGTGACCAAGAGAGTGAGTGAATGGAAACAAATCGCATTGCCAGATTTAAATAAAAAACCGACGGTTTTTCTGTTGCTGTAATCTTAACTAAATTTGGAGAGATTCATGAAAGTAGGTTTTCATGCAAATGTGTGCGATCAATCTACTTCTTACGTAGTTGATGCATTACACAAACCATTTAAAGAATTAGGAGCAATGCTTGAAGCAGACTATGGTGGAATTATTTAGCATCTGTGGATAGACATAGAACTTATTGAACGCGAAAGAAAAGCTTTGAATTTTCGCTTCCAAAAACGCGTTTCAGGGTATTCTCGCTTCGAACTCCCCGCAATTCCCGATAGCTTAAATGTTGGTCATTACAGCGTAAAACCAAACTTCCAAGTACTTCTTTCTCTTAATTCTGAACAAGTAGTCCCGTACGTTCTTAGCTTATTATATGATTCCACAGAAATTTTGTATGTTGCAGAGAAAAAACTTGGCGGGTTTAATACTGCGTTGTTTAGAGAAAATTTTCTAGAAAGTTGCAAGCAAATTGGCTACGAATTGCCTAAGTTAAGTATGTTTAATAAATTCTTTACAGGCGCATAACTCAAACGATGTTGTGGGCAAATCCCATGTGCCTGCAAAGCCAATAGGTGCGCAGGGCTTGGGTAGCCTTTGTGTTTGGCAAAACCGTATTGTGGGTATTGTTTATCCAACTCGTATAGTTCTGTATCGCGCGCGACTTTTGCCAAAATTGATGCGGCTGAAATGGCCTGCACTTTGCTGTCGCCCTTTACAATCGCCTCGCACTGCAAGTTGATTTTCGGGCATTTATTGCCATCCACCTGAACCAAGCTTGGAATCACATTAAACTGCGCCTGCATGGCCTCTATGGCGCGCTTCATCGCCAATAAACTCGCTTGTAGAATGTTGATTTCGTCGATTTCCTTGCATGTGCAACAGGCAATACCCCAAGCCAGCGCTTTTTGTTTGATTTCACCGCTTAAAAAATCACGCTTTTTCTCGGAGAGTTTTTTAGAATCCGCCAAGCCTTCAATCGGATTACTGTCATCTAATATCACAGCAGCTGCATAGACGCTGCCTGCTAAAGGACCACGCCCTGCTTCATCCACGCCGCAGATTAAAACACTCATTTGATGTACGAAAGCACAACTTCGGCCGCTTTTTTTGCTGCATTTTGCTTAAGCGATTGGTGAATATCTGTAAATTCTTGTTTGATTTCTTTAATCATCACTGGATTATTAAGCATTTGCGTAAGCGCATCTGCTAATTTTTCTGGGGTAGCCTCTTTTTGTAGTAGTTCTGGCACCAAGAACTTGCCAGCTAGCACATTGGGTAAACCTACATAGGGAAGATAATTCATGCGTTTAAGTATCTGCCAACTGATGGTCGGCATGCGATAGGTAATCAGCATGGGACGCTTTAAAAGCGCAGCTTCTAGCGTGGCGGTGCCTGATGCGACAATGACAATATCGGCTGCTTCCATGGCGTCGTGTGCGTGTCCAAATAACACTTGGATATTGGTGGTTTGACTCTGGTTTTTGTATAGCGCATTTTCGAAAATATTTCGGGTTGCCCGCGTGATAAGCGGTACCAAAAAGACTGAGTTAGGATTGTCTTGCGTAATGAGTTGCGCAGTTTTAACGAACAAGTCTGCATGTTGTAACACTTCAGACTGGCGGCTACCAGGCAACATGGCAATCACCATGCTACTTTGCTTAAGTTTAAGTGTCTCGCGCGCGGCCTTCATATTGGGCTTTAGGGGAATGTCGTCGGCAAGAGGATGGCCCACAAATGTGACAGGGATACCTGCCTTTTGATAAATTGCCGGCTCAAATGGGAACAAGGCCAGCATGTGTGAAACTGCGCGCTTGATTTTGTGAATACGGCCACCACGCCATGCCCATATCGACGGACTGGCATAATGAATGGTTGGAATGCCATGTTTTTTTAATTTACGCTCTAGCCAAAAATTAAAGTCTGGCGCATCAATGCCAATAAAAACGTCAGGTTCTTCTTGAAGGATTTGTTTCAGCAGATTACGGCGTAGCTTGAGCAAGCCAAACAGGTGCTTGAGTACTTCTACATAACCACGTACAGAAAGTTGCTCGATAGCATACAAAGTGCTAGCGCCTTCCCTTTGCATTTTTGGCCCTGCAATTCCAAAAAACTGCAAATCCTTACGCTGCTTTTTTAATGCGGCGATTAAGTGTGCTCCAAGCAAATCCCCTGAGGCCTCTCCGGCCACAATTGCTATTTTTGGCATACAAATAAATTTAGCGGATGATGCCGCGAGTTGATACTGTTAAGAAATCCGAAAGTAATTCAATTTTATTGCTGATTTGATGCATTGCGGCCAATTCTGTTTTGGCTTCTTCTAGTGTTAATCCATTGCGATATAGTGCTTTGTAAGCACGCTTAATTTGCATAATATCATCGGTTGTAAAGCCGCGACGTTTAAGTCCTTCTGAGTTGATACCATGTGGCTTTGCATCGTATCCCGCTGCAGTTACATAGGGAGGGATATCTTTAAACACGACAGACCCGACTGCGGTGATGACGTGAGAACCAATTTTGCAAAATTGATGAATAAGTGTAAAACCACCCAAAATCGCATAATCGTGAATATCTACATGGCCAGCGAGTGATGAGTTATTCGCAAATATAGTGTTGTTGCCGATAGTACAGTCGTGCGCAATGTGCACATAAGCCATAATCCAATTGTCGTTACCAATCGTGGTAACGCCTTTATCTTGCACTGTGCCTCGGTTAAAAGTACAAAACTCGCGAATCGTATTGTTGTCGCCAATCACCAATTCTGTCGGCTCGTCTTTGTATTTTTTATCTTGTGGCTGTTCACCTAAAGATGAAAACTGGAAAATTTGATTGTTCTCTCCAATTGTCGTTGGACCTTTAAGCACAACATGGCTGCCAATGTGCGTATTAGCGCCGACTTTTACACCTGCACCTATTACTGTATATGCACCAACTTCTACGCTACTATCTAGTTCAGCCTTTGGGTCGATAATTGCACTTGGATGAATCTTTTCTAACATGAATTTATTTTATATTTAACTTTAAATTTAATAGATAATTATATGTTTTTATTACTTTTCTATCGATTTTAGAATGCACATCATACTTGCCTCAGCGACCACTTCACCGTTCACGGTCGCAACGCCAGAGTACTTCCAAATGCCTTTTAAAATACGGTCAATTTTAACATTGAGAAGAATCTGGTCGCCTGGAGAAACGGGCTTTTTGAAGCGCGCGCTATCGATACCCGCAAAATAATAAACAGAATCTTCGCTTGGTTTAGCGTCCATCGTTTTAAATGACAAAACAGCCGCTGCTTGCGCCATGGCTTCCACGATAAGAACGCCTGGCATTACTGGATGATATGGAAAATGCCCAGGAAAAAATGGTTCATTAATGGTCACGTTTTTCAGTGCAACAATTTCCTTTCCAAGCTCCATCGAAACCACGCGGTCTATCAACACGAATGGATAACGATGAGGTAAATGATCGAGTATTTCGTGAATATCCATGCTGGTGCTGGCGGTGTCGGTCATAATTTACTTTCAAGAATTTACTTTTCGGTCAGCTTAGCAAGCGCTGCCTCTAAAGCCTTTATTTTATCTGTTAATTGATTTAAGTGGCGAATATTTGCCGCGGTTTTAAGCCAATCTTCATGCGCTTGAGACGGCATCAATGCTGTATATGTGCCAGATTTGTTGATAGAACGCATCATCATACTGCCAGGCGAAATAGTCACGTTGTCAGCAATGCTCAAATGTCCCAAAATCATGGCTGCGCCACCAATTTTGCAATGTTTTCCAATGATTGCGCTGCCAGCAATACCCGTGCAGCCAGCTATGACAGTATGCGCGCCAATGCGACAATTATGTGCAATTTGGATGAGATTATCCAGCTTAACACCATCTTCTATTACCGTGTCATCAACTGCGCCTCGGTCGATAGTCGTATTAGCGCCGATGTCTACATGGTCATGAATCACTACTCGCCCAATTTGAGGAATTTTTACCCAAACACCATTTTCCTCCGCGTAACCAAAACCATCGTTTCCAATCACGCAACCAGAAAACAAGTTGCAGTATGCGCCAATTTGCGTGCCGTGCTTAATGGTAACATTTGCTTCCAAAACCGTGTGCTTGCCTATGCGCGAATTATGCTCAATTACGCTGCCAACACCAATAACGACACCTTCTTCCAAGTTGACGTTTTTACCAATGAAAACATGTGCGCCTATACTGCAAGTTGGATGAATTTTGGCTGAGGTATCTATCTCGGCACTCTCATGAACGCCATGCTGAGGCATAGAAACAGGATTGAGCAATTTGGAAACTTTTGCAAAATAAGCGTAAGGATTCTCCGTAATAATTTTAGGTAGCGCTGTGAGTCCAGCATACTCTGGTTTTAAAATGACAGCTGAAGCTTTAGTATCGGATAGTTTTGAACTGTACTTAGTGTCGTTAAAAAAACCAATAGCACCCATCTGCGCATGTGCCAGCGAACCAACTCGGTGAATTTTAGTATCGGCATCACCCAAAATCTCACCACCTAAGTCGGCAACAATTTGGGTTAATGTTAGAGAATTACTTGATGACAACTCTAGACTCATAAGCGCGAGCCATAAACGCTATTTTTTACCTAAAAGTTTTAATACTTTATCGGTAATATCTATTTTTTTGCTCGCATATGCTACACCACCATACACCACCAAATCATAACTTTCAGTTTCTGATACGGTTTGCACTGCTTTATTGATGCGATCTTGCAAACTAGCAAGCTCTTCATTTTTACGCAAATTAATATCTTCACGCAGTTCACGTTGTTTACGTTGGAACTCGATTTTTTGATTTGATGCATCGCGTTCTTTACTGCGACGATCAGCTTCTGACATGGTCACACCTTCTTTATCGAGTGAAGACTCCAAGTCTCGAATTTGCTTTTGCATTTTATCTAGCTCTGCAGAACGTGGACTAAATTCTTTTTCTAACTTTTTACCACTTTCCGCTGTTTGCGGGGCTTCTTGCAAGATTTTATCAACTTGCACATAGCCTATTTTAAGGTCAGCCGCGAACAAATTGGCGCTCACCCCCATCAAAATTACACCAAACAATATATTTAAAATATTACGCAATTTCTATCTCCATACAAAGACGAGCAACTTTAGACTCGACACATCATATTCTACTACTAAAAAAGTCAAAATGGATTTAACTAAAATTGTTTACCTAGCTGGAATTGAATAGATTCAGTTTTATCTGTCGCTTCTGATTTTAGAGGTTTAGCATAAATTAACTTTAATGGTCCAAATGGCGAGAACCAACTAACACCAAAACCCGCGCTATATCTTAAATCCCCAAGGTTAACTGATTGGTTACTTCCCCAAACGTTTCCGCCATCAACAAATGCACTAAGACGAAATTGCTTAGAGTCTTTAAGTAATGGTATTGGTGTAAATACTTCAGCATTGCCTACAATTCGGCGTGTCCCGCCAACGGCAAAATTCAACTTTGTGACTGGATCAGTATCTTGAGGTCCAAGTGAGCCATTAGCAAAACCCCGTACAGAGTTTACGCCGCCTGCGTAGAAATTTTTGAAAAATGGATAAACATTTCCACCATAATTGTCCGCGTAACCTAGTTCGCCATTTAACAGAAATGTAATGTTTTTGCTAAAATCTTTGTACCATGCGTGTTGATACTCTAACTTGTAATATTCCAAATCCAGTCCAGGAATACCAACTTCAGAGCTTAGTTGCTGATAAACGCCACGTTTGGGAAACTGAATATTATCTCTTGTGTCATGCGTCCATGATAATGCTAATTGCAAAGAGTTAGAGGTACAGCCAGTAGCATTTCCACAAAAATCTAGGTATTGCTTTGGACTTTGCGTTGAAAGTTTAATTTTAGTTAAATCACCCGTTAAACCAGCCGATAAATAGTCTTTTTCATTCAGAGGCAAACCAAATCTCACCCCAGCACCGTATGATGAGCTACTATATGTACCAATATCCAATGAACCTGTATTGACATCGCGCCGGTATAAGTCAAAGCCACGGCTAATACCATCAGGCGTAAAATAGGGGTCGGTATAGGATAATGAGTATGTAGTATTTACTCTACCTGTATTGATTTGCGCAGAAACTTGGTTACCAGTGCCCAAGAAATTGCCTTGATTGACCGTTACACCGACAACCACGCCTTCGTTGCTTGATAAACCTGCACCAAATTGAATACTACCAGTCGATTTCTCAGCGACATTGATATTCAGATCCACTTGATCATTGCTGCCAGGTACAGCTGGTGTTTCCACATCCACGTTATCAAAGTAATTTAGACGATTAATACGTTCTTTAGATCGATTGATTTTATCGCCTGCATACCATGCAGATTCTAATTGACGTATTTCGCGACGAATAACAGTATCTTTTGTGCGCGTATTGCCAGTAATGTTGATGCGGCGCACATACACTCGACGACCAGGATCTACAAAAAAGGTGAAGGTTGCCGTGTGGTTTTCTTTATTAATTTCAGGGATCGCATTTACGTTTGAGAAGGCATAGCCCTCATTACCAAGCCTATCGCCAATTGCCTTACTCGATTCTGTGATTTTTTGACGATTAAAGGTATCGCCTTTCTGCAGAGATATAAGCGGCTTTAACTCTGATTCAGGTAACTGCAAGTCACCCGCTAACTTCACATCACTAATCGTGTATTTTTCGCCTTCAGTCACATTGATTGTAATAAATATATCTTGCTTATCTGGCGATATTGAAACTTGTGTTGAGTCGATGGAGAACTCTAAATAACCTTGATTCAAGTAAAAAGACTTGAGTGTCTCCAAATCTGCAGTGAGTTTTTGCTTGGAATATTGGTCATCTTTATTCCACCAGCTCATCCAATTGGGCGTTGTGAGTAAAAACTCGGCACGTAAGTCATCTGTGGTAAATACATTATTTCCAACGATATTAATATCACGAATTTTAGCAGCGACGCCCTCTTCAATCTCAAAGCGCACCGCAACGCGATTGCGCTCTAGCGGGCTGACGACAGTTTTAACAGTAGCGCCATATTTGCCTGAAGCAAGGTATTGACGCTTAATTTCCTGCTCGGCGCGATCCAATTGAGATTTATCGAAAATCAAACCTTCAGCAATGCCAATTTGCTTCAATCCTTCAGTCATTTTGTCGGATGGGAAAGATTTATTGCCGCTGAAATCTATTTTTGCAATGGCTGAGCGTTCTTGCACAGTCACGACAAGCACGTCACCTTCCGCTTCAATACGCACATCTTTAAAAAAACCTGTCGCGTAAAGCGACTTAATGGCTTGCGTGGCTTTTTCATCGCTCATTACATCGCCCACAGCAACGGGCAAATAGTTGAATATCGTGCCTGGTTCGGTGCGTTGCAAACCTTCTACACGAATATCTTTAACAACAAATGGCTCGAGCGCCAATGCATGATGACTGAATAAAGAGAAAATTATTGCTGATAAAGTACGTTGTTTAAACAAATTGCTAACCCACAACTAATCGATGTATGTCATTAAAAATGGCAATGCTCATAAGCAAACCCAAAGCCCCAAATCCTATTTTTTGTCCCCATAGCATTGTTTGTTCTGATACTGGGGAGCCTTTTATAATTTCAGTTATATAATACATCAAATGGCCGCCATCTAATACAGGAATTGGCAAAAGGTTCAGAACACCAATGCTGATGCTGACTAACGCAAGAAACCCCAGATAGACATCTAAGCCCATTCCAGCGCTTTCTCCAGCATAACTAGCAATGGTTACAGGGCCGCTAATTCCCTTGACAGAAGCCTTACCAGACAACATATACCACATCATTTTCAGGCTAAATAAGGATGTATTCCAAGTTTTACTCACAGCTTTTGTTAAACTTGTTAATGGAGAATAATGTATCTCTATCAATAACTTATCAATTTCCTTTTGGTCGACTTTGGCTGCCGCTCCAATTCTACCGACTTTAATATTGCCTTCTTTAATCGACTCTGGTGTGATGACAATTTTTAAAATTTTCTTTTGGCGTTCAATTTCAAACTGCAAATTCTTATCCGGGCTCGCCTTTATGGTATTAACAACCTCATCCCAATTTTTAATTTGTACTTTATCGATGCTCAAAATTTTATCTTTTGCCTTTAAGCCCGCTTTTTCTGCGACACTATTAGCTAAAACCTCTCCAATCAAGGCTTCTGGGGTGGGCCTAAACATTTCAACGCCCATGGTTTCAAGCACATCAACTTCAGCATCACTCGCAGCACCTGCAAAGTTAAGGGTGTGTAGGTGTAACTCATTTCCGTTGGAGACCGCCTCAATTTTCACAGTTTTTTTGTCTAGTGAGGCTTCTAAAAGCGCCCATCGTGCATCTTGCCAAGTTGCAATGGTCTTACCATCAATTTTCTGAATGAGCTCTCCCTTAGTTAGGCTAGCTTTTGCGGCAAGACCGTTCTCTTTCACATTGCCCACAATCGGGCGCATCCCAGTTTCGCCTTGCATTAGCAATATCCAAAACAATAAAATCGCCAATAATAAATTCGCAACAGGTCCCGCCAACACAATCGCGATGCGCTTCCACACGGACTGACGATTGAAAGCGCGACTTAGTTCAGCCTCAGAGTATTGTAGTTTTGACGTGTCAGAATTGGCTTCTACCTCGGCTTTAATCTCTCGTTCATCGAGCATTTTTACAAATCCACCCAGCGGAATGGCTGCAAGTACGAATTCCGTTTGGTCTTTACCAAAGGATTTTTGCCAAAGTGGTTTGCCAAAGCCTATTGAAAACCTTAGTACGCGAACACCACACCAACGCGCAACTTGAAAATGACCAAACTCATGAATGGTGACAATAAGACCAATAGTAACGACAAATGCAGCGATGGTTAGCACGCCAGCGCCTTCTGTTTGTGACTCTCAACAATCCACTTGCTGGCATATTGTCGCGCACGAGCGTCAACATCAACTACATGTTCAATCGAACTTACCGTTTCTGCAGCAATACTGTCGAGTGCGCTAGCAATCAAACTTGGAATATCCGTAAAAGTGATTTCTTCTTTAAGAAACGCGCCTACCGCCACTTCGTTGACCGCATTTAAAATGGTTGGCGCAGTTCCACCGGCATTTAAGGCGTCATAAGCCAGTTGCAAACAAGGGAAGCGAATAAAATCTGGTGCTTCGAACTCTAGTTTAGCAATACTCAACAAATCCAGCGAACTCACACCCGATAGAATACGGTTGGGATAGCCTAAAGCGTAAGCTATCGGTGTGCGCATATCTGGATTACCAAGCTGCGCTAAGACGCTGCCATCAACATACTCCACCATACTGTGAATAACGCTTTGCGGATGAACCACAACCTCAATCTGCTCAGCACTCGCGTTAAAAAGCCAGTGCGCCTCAATGACCTCTAGCCCTTTATTCATTAATGTTGCTGAGTCAATGGTAATTTTTGCGCCCATGACCCAATTAGGGTGCTTCAAAGCTAAAGCCGGCGTGACATGATTAAGTTGTTCACTACTAAACTTTCTAAAAGGTCCGCCAGACGCTGTAAGAATAATCTTTTTAACGCCACCATCTTTTAAGTGCTGTAGCTTTTGCGGAGGCATCACCTGAAAAATCGCGTTGTGTTCGCTATCTATTGGCAATAGTGTTGCGCCACCAACCTTTACCGCTTGCATAAACAAACTTCCCGCCATCACAAGCGTTTCTTTGTTCGCAAGTAAAATACGTTTCCCAGCATTTGCTGCTGCCATGGCCGGTTTCAAACCAGCTGCCCCAACAATCGCCGCCATCACAACATCCACATTGTCATCACTGGCAACTTGCTCCAAACCATTCATGCCTGTTAGTACTTGTGTTTGGGAGTTTTCAACTTTGAGCTTTGCTGAAAGCGCAGCCGCAGCTTTTTCATCTAACAGCACAGCAAAATCAGGATGATGAGTTAGACATTGCTTGAAAAGAGATTCAACGTTGGTGTTAGCAGCCAATGCAAAAACGCGAAAACTCCCCGAATGGCGCTCAATAACATCAAGCGTTTGTTGACCAATTGTGCCAGTGCTGCCCAAAATGCTGACGTTTTGCATTTAACGTGTCAACCCATAATAGTTGTAGATATAAATCAGCAAAATAGCAATAGGCAAACTTGGAATCAAACCATCGATGCGGTCTAGAATACCGCCATGACCAGGTAATAAATCCCCACTATCTTTAATGTTGGCTTGACGTTTCATCAGTGATTCAAACAAATCACCAATCACGCCAAAACAGGCGACTATCCAAAGCAGCGGGAATATGGCCAGATTATCTGCACCGAATCCAAAGCGCAAAATCGCCGCAAATAGCGATACACCAAGCAATGCGCCGAACACACCTTCCCAGGTTTTTCCTGGGCTAATAAAAGGTGCAAGTTTGGCTTTGCCGAAGTTTTTACCAGAAAAATAGGCTGCACTATCAGCAATCCAAATGGTAGCAAGCAAAATCAATAATAGCCATGGGTCTGCGCCTCTAGCACAAATAAGCGCTAGCCATAATGGTGCCAGCAGGAGCACACCAAGCATCCCCATAACGAATTTATTGCGAATCAAGAACCGCTTTGCCAGCCATATTGGTACGATTAATGCCCAAAAAAGTGCTGCCACAAAAAAAGCAGTGATGGATTTATAAAAAAACAGATGAAAACCATAATTCCGCATAAATATCACCGCGAATATGCCGACGGAAGCGCAAATAACCGTATATATCCAGCGCTCGGTTGGGTTTAACTTAATCAACGCTCCCCATTCGTATATTGCCAGCAAGTTAACACCAAGCATCGCCACTGCCCAAGTTTCATCGGAAAACATAAACAGCGCTGGCAGAAATGCTGCAATGAGAATGAGTGAGGTGATGATACGGGTTTTTAGCATAAAATAAGTTAATTGTTGGATTCAACTTTTGGCGTGGTTAATTGCTCGCTAGTCCGTCCAAAGCGCCGCTCACGTTGTTGATATGAAGCTATGGCCAAGTCAAATGCTTCTTTATCAAAATCTGGCCATAAAGTATCAGTAAAATAGAGTTCCGTATAAGCAAGTTGCCATAATAGAAAATTGCTAATACGTTTTTCGCCACCTGTGCGAATGAACAAATCTGGCTCTGGGGCGTAATTCATCGACAAAAATGGCGTCAAATCTTCTTCATCTAACTCCCCACCCTGACCCAACTTTTCTTGCAAATTTTTACTTTTGAGTATTTTGTTGGTTGCTTGCAAGATATCCCAGCGCCCCCCGTAATTTGCTGCGATAGTGAGGGTAAGTCCCGTATTTTTTTCTGTTAGTTTTACGGACTCTTTAAGCTGCTTAACCAACTCTTTACTGAAGCGACTACGGTCACCAATCAGTTTTAAACGAATATTATTGTCATGCAACTTGACGACTTCGCGCTTGAGTGTATGCATAAAAAGTCCCATTAAAAAGCTAACTTCTTCTTCAGGGCGACGCCAGTTTTCGCTACTAAAAGCAAATAAAGTGAGATATTTTACGTTTAACTCAGCACAATATTTCACCAACTCACGCACCGTTTCTACACCACTTTTGTGCCCCATCACACGCGGAAGAAAGCGTTTACGCGCCCATCGCCCATTGCCATCCATAATCACCGCAATGTGATTGGGAATCTCATTGATAACGGGAATAAATTTTGTCGAGCTAGAAAATAAACGCTTAGAAAATAGGGCCAAAGCCAAACTCCGGTTAAACGGCCATCAAATCAGCTTCTTTGACTTGCAGTAGTTTATCTACTTCAACCACCGCTTTATCTGTCATTTTCTGCACTTCGTCTTGGGCACGACGTTCATCATCTTCGCTAATTGCTTTGTCCTTAATTAGTTTTTTCAGTGCATCATTCGCATCTCGTCGAACATTACGGATGGAAACTTTTGCATTTTCACCCTCGCTACGAACAATTTTAATCAAATCGCGTCTACGCTCCTCGGTCAGCATCGGCATTGGTACGCGAATCACATCGCCATTGGTGGCAGGATTAAGGCCTAAATCAGAGTCGCGAATGGCTTTTTCAACTTTCGCAATCATATTTTTTTCATAAGGTTGAACGTTGATGGTGCGTGCATCGCCCAAATTCACATTGGCGACCTGATTGACTGCCACCATCGAACCATAATACTCCACCATCACATGGTCTAATAGGCCAACGTGCGCTCGGCCTGTGCGCACTTTAGCCAAATCATTTTTAAGCGCTTCTAAAGATTTTTGCATTCTCTGATCAGCATTTTTTTTAATTTCTTCCACCATTACATCCTCCAGCTATTTGTTTACTACTTTGGTACCTTCGTTTTCACCCATAATGACGCGCATCAGCCCGTCTGGCTTAAATATACTAAAAACACAAATCGGCAAATTTTGATCGCGACAAAGCGTTAGCGCCGTTGCATCCATCACTTTTAAGTTTTTCTGAATTGCTTCATCAAAAGTGACTATTTCGTAGCGTTTTGCATCTTTATTTTTCTTCGGGTCATCCGTATAAATACCATCCACTTTGGTTGCTTTTAACACAATTTCCGCACTAATCTCAGCGCCGCGTAAAGCCGCAGCAGTGTCGGTTGTAAAAAACGGGTTGCCTGTACCTCCGCCAAAAATCACCACGCAGCCTTTATTCAATTGATGTAGCGCCTTAGCGCGCACATAAGGTTCAACCACGCCCTCTACAGGTAGACCACTTTGCACACGCGCTTTCAGGTCGATATTTTTCATTGCATCTTGCAGTGCCATGGCATTCATCACTGTTGCCAGCATGCCCATATAATCGGCCGTTGCCCTATCCATGCCAGCTGCCGCAGGCGCCATACCGCGAAAAATATTGCCACCGCCAATCACAACCGCAACTTGCACACCCAAATCCACAATCTCTTTCACTTGTGTCACGATATTTCTAATCGTCGCTTGGTTGATACCATAAGCGTCATCGCCCATCAGCGCCTCACCCGAGAGCTTAAGAAGAATGCGTTTGTATGCGGTTTTCGCCATTATTATCCTTATTTTAAAACTACGCCTATTTTAATCATAAATGCCGTCTTTAGGCACAAAAAAAGTGGATGCAGCATATGCTGGATCCACTTTTTTTACTGATAAAGAACTAGACTTTAGCCGCCGCCGCAACCTCTGCTGCATAATCTACAACAGCCTTTTCAATGCCTTCACCCACGGTGTACATGGTGAATGAAGCTACAGATGCATTTTTAGATTTGAGCAATTGCTCAATGGTCATTTTGTCGTCTTTAACAAAAATTTGGCTCAGTAGAGTCACTTCTTTCAAAAACTTTTGCACTGTGCCATCCGCGATTTTATCCAGCATAGCCTCTGGCTTGCCTGCTTCTTTTGCTTTCTCAATCGCTACGCGACGCTCTGTGTCAATTAATGCAGCGTCTACGCCTGATGCATCAAGCGCTTTAGGTTTAGCTGCGGCAATATGCATGGCTAAATCCTTACCAAGCACGTCATCACCGCCCACCAAATCGACCAACACGCCGATTTTGCTACCATGCTGATAACTTGAAATTTTACCTTTTGCAGCGATACGCACAAAACGACGTGGCGTAACGTTTTCTCCAATTTTACCCACCAACTGCGCTCGTGTTTCCTCTACGCTTGCGCCGTGCATTGGCAAAGCCGCTACCGAAGCAATATCAGCAACGTTGCTGGTGTTTATCAATTGTGCCAATTCAGCTGAAAACTTCAAAAAATCTTCATTTCGTGCGCAAAAGTCAGTTTCTGAGTTCACTTCAATCATCGTGCCTGTTTTGCCATCAGCGCTAAGGCTAATGCCAACAGTGCCTTCCGCAGCAACGCGACCAGCGGCCTTGCTTGCTTTGTTACCAAATCGTACGCGCAAAATTTCTTCAGCACGCGTCATGTCACCTTCGGCTTCGGTCAATGCTTTTTTACAATCCATCATTGGCGCATCGGTGCGCTCACGTAATTCTTTTACCAGTCCAGCGGTAATTTCAGCCATTTTTGGGTTCCTTAAACTTAAATATGTTACTTTAATGTATGTATTTTATATATTGATTATAAAAAAACAAAAGGGGCTTTTTAGCCCCTTTTTGTTGCAGGCGAACTATTCAGTCGCTGGTGCTTCAGCTGCTACTTCTACAAACTCTTCTGGCTCAGCAGCAGTTTTTACGATTTCAGAAATCGCGTGTTCACGACCTTCCATCACTGCATCTGCCATGCCGCGGGCATACAAACGAATCGCACGGCTTGAGTCATCATTACCTGGAATCACATAAGTAATGCCATCTGGAGAGTTATTGGTATCCACAACACCAATCACTGGGATACCCAATTTTTGCGCTTCTGTCACCGCGCCGTGCTCATGACCCACGTCAATGATAAAAATCGCGTCAGGCAAGCCGCCCATTTCCTTGATACCACCAATTGAACGCTCTAGTTTTTCAATTTCGCGTTTGTAGCCCAGTGCTTCTTTTTTACCAAACTTTTCCAAGCTACCATCTTGCAACATAGTTTCAAAGTCAGTTAAGCGCTTGATGGATTGTTTAACTGTTTTAAAGTTGGTGAGCATGCCGCCCAACCAACGGTGATTCACATAAGCACAACCAGCGCGCGCAGCTTCTTCTTTCATGATTTCGCGCGCTTGACGTTTAGTGCCAACGAATAAAATACGGCCCTTGTTTGCAGCTAATTTGCTCACATATTTTTGTGCTTCTTCGAACAGTGGCAAGGTTTTTTCAAGGTTTACGATATGAATTTTGTTACGATCGCCAAAAATGTACTCAGCCATTTTTGGGTTCCAATAACGGGTTTGATGGCCAAAGTGAACGCCGGCCTCAAGCATCTGACGCATAGTTACAGACATTTTAATACTCCATGTAAGGGTTAAAATTGCACACGCCCAACAACATCTACTTTCTGCTTTGAAAAAATAGACACCCTGTACGGGGCGATGCAGTTAATTTAAAAAAATTGCTATTGAATCATTAAACACTTGCTTAGCGGCGCGTATAATAGCAAACATCCGATTCATTTTCAACCTAAAAAGCTAATATTTTCAAAACATTATGGCAATTACCATTCATAACGCTGAGGGCATCGCAAAAATGCGCATCGCAGGCAAACTTGCTTCTGAAGTCCTTGATTACATTACTCCTTTTGTAGTTCATGGGGTTACCACAGAAAAACTCGACCAACTTTGTCACGATTACATGGTCAATGTGCAAAAAACAATTCCTGCGCCGCTTAACTATGCGCCAGATGGCCACACACCTTACCCCAAATCAATCTGCACCTCGGTAAATCAGCAAATCTGTCATGGTGTACCAGGCGACAAAGTGCTAAAAAATGGTGACATTGTGAATATTGATATTACTGTGATTAAAGATGGCTATCACGGCGACACTTCGCGCATGTTCGCCGTGGGTGAGTCATCCATTCAGGCCAAACGTTTATGTGATATTACCTACCAAGCCATGTGGATAGGCATTAGTAAAGTGAAGCCAGAAGCCACTTTGGGCGATATTGGTTATGCAATTCAAACCTTTGCTGAGAAAAATGGTTACAGCGTGGTACGCGAGTTTTGCGGACACGGTATCGGTACAAAATTTCATGAAGAACCACAGGTACTGCATTATGGTAAAGCAGGCGCTGGCCTTAAACTTCGAGCTGGGATGATGTTCACGATTGAGCCCATGATTAACGCGGGAAAACGTGATATCAAGCAAATGCCAGATGGCTGGACGATTGTCACTAAAGATCGCAGCTTATCTGCACAATGGGAGCATACGGTCTTAGTGACCGAAACAGGCTACGAAGTAATGACGCTTTCTGCAGGTTCACCTGCAACACCTCAACTTCTGTAACTTCTCTGAAATTGAGCTTTTCTAAACAATCCATTCAAGCATGGCGTGAAACGCTGAAAGTGCAGCAACAAGCACTGGCGGAAGCCTTTTTTGCGCACAAGAACCCAACACGCTTGCTCAAAAATCACGCAAAGTGTGTTGATAGACTCTTAAAATCAATATGGCTGAAAGCCAATATCCATGCAGGTTTCAGCTTGATTGCTGTGGGTGGCTATGGTAGAGAAGAATTATTCCCTTACTCTGATGTTGATTTGTTAATTTTAGTACCAGAACAAATATCAGAAACACAAAATCAGGAAATCGAGAACCTCATTGGTGTGTTGTGGGATATTGGTCTCAATCTCGGCCACAGTGTGCGCAACTTAAATGAATGCGTTGCTGAGGCAAAAAACGATGTGACAGTACAAACCAATCTACTTGAAGCGCGCTTGCTGTGCGGCTCACAGCCACAATATCAAACGTTTACTCAGGCAGTCACTCAGAACTTAAACCCACCCTTATTTTTGACAGCAAAATTGCAAGAGCAAGACAATCGTCATGCCAAATTTAATGACACCGCCTACAGTTTAGAGCCAAATATCAAGGAAAGTCCTGGCGGGCTTCGAGATTTACATACCATTCTATGGATAGCGCAAAGTCAAAAAATCGGCAAAACTTGGGCAGAGTTAGCAAAGAACAATGTAATAAGCAACATCGAACTACGAGAAATAAGGCGTCACGAGCGTAATTTACAAACCTTAAGAATTCGACTGCACTACTTAGCGAATCGTCGTGAGGACAGATTAATTTTTGATTTCCAAAATGAACTCGCTAGCAATTTAGGTTTTAACAACACAGAGTACAAGCGTGCCAGTGAGCAACTAATGCAAGGCTACTACCACAGCGCAAGATACATCAGTTTAATCAATGAGATATTACTTAAAACATTTACAGCTAATTTAGCCCCAAAACAAGCCGCAATCGCCATTAACGAGCGATTTTCTGCACATGTCAATCTGGTAGAAGCCAACGAAGACCATTTGTTTGAGAAAAACCCTAACGCAATTCTGGAGTGTTTTTTATTATTACAACAGTTGCCACAACTTGAAGGCAAAGAATTAACTCTGGGCCCAAAGTTATTGCGCCAATTACAGACCTCGAAAAAATGGATTAACAAGGCGTTTCGCCAAGACAACTTCAATAAGCAGCTTTTTTTGAGCATCTTATTACAGCCAATAGGTGTCAATCACTCGCTACGACGTATGAATCGATATGGCGTTTTAGGGCAATATATTCCCGCATTTGGCAAAATTGTTGGACAGATGCAGCATGATTTATTTCATGTTTACACGGTTGATGAGCACATTATGAACGTGCTGGCGAATTTACGCCGATTCTCTAAAGCCGAACTCAAGCATGAGTTTCCACTTTGTAGCGAGCTATTTGCATCTTTCGCTAAACCACATCTGCTCTATCTCGCAGCCCTTTTTCATGATATTGCCAAGGGCCGTGGTGGCGACCATTCCACGCTGGGCGCGGTAGACGCAAAACACTTTTGCAAACTACACAATCTTACTAAAGATGACGCCAACTTGGTTGCTTGGCTTGTTGATGCTCATTTGCAGCTATCAAAAATCGCACAAAAATCTGACTTGTCTGACCCTGCTATCATCGAGCAATTCGCCAGCTATGTAAAAACAGAAACTCGGCTGACAGCGTTGTATTTATTGACTGTTGCCGATATTCGTGGCACCAGCCCAGTTGTATGGAACGCTTGGAAAGCGCGTCTTTTAGAGAGTTTATTTACAGAAACAAAACGCGTCTTGAGTAATACTGGTTTTTCTGTAAAAAATGCCATCGAATTGCGGCAGCAAGAAGCCGCTGGCAAACTTGCTAAATATGGCCTACAGACAAAATCTTATGAATTTTTTTGGGAAAATGTTGGATCAGCTTACTTCTCCCGATTCGATAGCGATGAAATCGCTTGGCAAAGTCGCCTTCTTACACCTCACGTGTTTGCGGAAGCGCCTATAGTGCGAGCCCGCTTAAGTCCAAATGGTGATGGCATACAAGTGATGATTTATACGCGTGACCAAGACGATCTGTTTGCGCGTATTTGTAATTTTTTCGACCGGATTGCCTACAACATCGGTCAAGCCAAAATTTATACCACACAACATGGCTATGCACTTAACACATTTATAGTCCTAGATAGTTCAGGAAAGTCAGTAAGTTATAGCGGATTATTAAAGCATATTGAGACTGAACTATCTGAGCAGATTGCCATGACATTACCACTTGAAGCCCCACTAAAAGGCCGTTTAAGCCGTCAGGTAAAACATATGCCGTTGGCGACAAAGATTAAAATCACCATAGATGCGGCAAGCAACAATCACTCCGTTGATATTATCACCGGCGATCGTCCTGGCCTACTCGCGCAAATTGCGTTTGTATTCTTCCGGCACGAAGTAGATTTGCATAACGCCAAAATTAATACCTTGGGCAATCGCGCCGAAGACAGTTTTTTAATCTCGGCAAAACACAATAAGCCGCTTAGCACTGAACAAATAAACTCGCTTGAAGAAGAATTAGCGAAACTTTAATTCGCAAGCCACAATTTCAACTAGCTAAACTGATAGTGCTTGCGCAGTGCCTTTTTCACATCCCATACACAAGACAGCCCAGCTGGAAACGTTACTAAATCTCCGACGCCAAAACTGACAGGCGTACCGCCACTTTTAGGCGTTACCGTCACTTCGCCTTCTAAAATATAAGCAATTTCCTGTGAGTTATAACTCCAAGGAAACGTTGAAACCTCTTTCGACCAAGTGGACCAGTTTTTAACTCCTAAAGCATCAAGTTTTGCCGCATCTGGCTTTTCTACTTTGATTTCCATTTGACCCTCCAAATAAATAAAGCCCTGAATTATCAGGGCTTTATTTTATGCCTAACGCACAAAAATGCAATTATGAGTGCTTGTAATGTTTTTTAAGTTGCTTTACCACTTCCCAATTACTTTTTAAACCTTTTGGAAACACAACAAAATCACCTGCTTTAACAACCACTTTTTCTCCACCTTCCGGATACACATGAAACTCACCTTCGAGTACATATGCACTTTCAGTCGCATTGTCAAAATTAAGCGGGAATTTTGAGGGTGCGCAATCCCAGATAGACCAGCTTGAAACGCCAAGTTCTTTGAGTTTTTCTTGTGATGGATTGTGGTCGATAATGATTTGAGTCATGTTAAATCCTTTATATAATATAAAATGCTGCCTTCGGCAGCATTGAGAAGCTGGCGGAAGAGGTGAGATTCGAACTCACGGTGGGCTCGCACCCACGACAGTTTTCAAGACTGTAGCATTAAACCGCTCTGCCACTCTTCCAATGTGGAACAATTTTCAAACTAAATCGAGCTAGAGTTCAGACTAATTGAAGACTTTAGCCCACCATTTTTGCAAACAAACTACGCCACTCTTTCGATTCGAGGCGGCATTATAGCAAACATTTAGTCGTCTTGAATATGTTGGTTAGGAAAAAGTACGTCAGTAAAGCCGAAATTACTTAAATCGGTGATGCGCATGGGGTATAAAATGCCATTTAAGTGGTCACATTCATGTTGCACCACGCGCGCGTGAAAGCCGCTTGCAATCCTATCAATGGGGTTGCCATACTGATCAAAGCCTTGATAATTCAAACGCTCATAGCGCGGCACTAATCCCCGCATATGGGGCACTGACAAGCACCCCTCCCATCCCTCTTTAAGTACATCGCCCAAAGGCGTCAAGATAGGATTAACTAAAACAGTATATGGCACTTGTTCAGCATCTGGGTAGCGCGGATTACTGCCTACACCAAAAATCACCACCCGTAAACTCACACCAATTTGCGGCGCAGCAATGCCCGCGCCACTCATCGCACCCATCGTGTCGTGCATATCTTGTATTAGCGCGTGCAGTTCTGGAGTATTAAATTGTGCAATAGGCGTTGCGACTTGCAACAGCACCGGGTCGCCCATGCGCAAAACAGTTTTAATCGCCATTTATGTATCTTGATGAATTTTTACGGTTTCTTCAATCATCGAGCGAATTTTTTGCATAGTCTGTTCCAATTTCACCATCATTGCTTCGTAATGTATACCATGCGCGCTTTCTCCTCGCCCTGCGGCTTGATTCACAATAGGACATAGTGCTGCATAGCTAATGCCAAGCTCACGCGCCAGGGCCGCTTCTGGCATACCTGTCATGCCTACAATCGTTGCACCATCACGCTCAAAACGGTTGATTTCAGCAGCTGTTTCTAACCGCGGACCTTGTGCGCAGGCATACACCCCACCATCATGCAATGTTTGACTCAGATTACGCGCAGCCTGCTTGAAAGTTTCTCGCAAAGCGCTTGAGTATGGCTCGGTAAAATCGATATGCATGACTGGCAATTCGATACCGTCATGGTAAGTATTAATGCGTCCGTGCGTGTAATCGATAATTTGATGAGGCAGCACAATGTCACCAGCGCTTAAATCACTAGAAATGCCGCCCACTGTGGCAATCGCCAGCAAAGATTTAACACCTACCGAATGAAGTGCCCAAATATTGGCACGATAATTTACTGCGTGTGGCGGAATAGTATGACCACCGCCATGACGTGCCAAAAAAACCACCTCTTTACCTCCCAACTCGCCAAATACTAAGGGTTGAGAGGCCTCACCATAGGGCGTACGCGCGATTTGTCGCCGAACTACCTGTAGATTTTCCAACTGTGCAAGCCCAGTGCCGCCTATGATACCTAACATAAAAATCCAAACATTAAAAATCCTGACTAATCCGTGTTTAATATACAACATATTGTAGCGCATATAGTGGCGCGCGCTGTAGGTCGTGGGCATTTTATGGCATACTTTCACTCATGGCTGCCATACCAGATTTTTTTGAAGAAATTGACAAAAGTTTCATGCTCACAAAAGAGCATTATGAGAACTTTCCAGTCGCCTCTTTCGTTTTACCCAAGCATCTGCGTCACCCTATTTCGCTAATCTATACATTTGCACGTCAAGCAGATGACATTGCCGACGAAGGCCGTCACAAGGCAGAAACCCGGCTTGCCATGTTGCAAAGCTTTAGAGACCAATTAGATATCATCGAAGACAACGGTCACAGCAAATCGGCATTTTTTAAAGATTTTGGAGCGATGATACGGAAACACAATTTACCGCTCTCACCCTTTTATGATTTACTTGATGCGTTTGGGCAAGACGTGACAAAAGTACGTTACGAAAATTTTACTGAGCTACTAGATTATTGTCGTCGCTCTGCAAACCCCATTGGGGCACTATTGCTTTATCTTTTTGAAAAAGCCACGCCTGAAAATTTAATCTACTCGAACAAGGTTTGTACGGCATTGCAACTTATCAATTTTTACCAAGATATCGCGATTGATTTTGAAGACACTAATCACAAAAGCCGTGTGTATTTGTGTCAGGATGAAATGAAACAATTTGGTATTACTGAGGCACAAATTGCCACACAACATATCAATGCAGATTGGGAAAACTTTATGATGTTCAATATAGAACGTGCTGAAGCCATGCTTTTAGAAGGCAAGCCGCTTGAGCATATATTGCCAGGTCGAATCGGCCTTGAAATGCGCATGATTATTGGCGGCGGCGAGCAAGTTATCTATAAATTAAAGAGTGTACGCGGCGATATTTTTAAGCACCGCCCTACACTTAAAGTATGGGATTGGCCTGTAATTTTACTTAAAGCTTTGCTAAATTAATGAATTTGACGAAATGACGCCGCAGCAATACTGCAAACAAAAAGCCGCACAAAGCGGCTCCAGCTTTACCGTTAGCTTTCTTTTTCTTCCAAAACAAAAACGTGATGCCATGACTGCACTTTACGCGTTTTGCCGTGAAGTAGATGATGTGGTGGATGAATGTACCGACTACAATGTCGCGCAAATTAAACTGAATTGGTGGAAGTCTGAGATTGAGAATTTATATGGGGGTATGCCACAACACCCCGTCAGCTTTGCCTTGCAGCCCGTTATCAAACAATTCCATCTTGCGCAGGAACACTTTTTAGAAATTATTGACGGCATGGAAATGGATATTAAATTCAACCGTTACGAAGATTTCAAACAGCTACAACTATACTGCTACCGCGTGGCAAGCTGTGTGGGGTTGCTCGCGGCGCAGATTTTTGGTTTTACAGATCGAAAAACACTAAAATATGCCCACGATTTAGGCATGGCTTTTCAACTCACCAACATCGTGCGCGATGTGGGTGAGGATGCGCGTAGAGGCCGTATTTACTTGCCTTTGGATGAGTTGCGTAAAGCTAAAGTGTCTGAAGATGATATTTTAAGAGGCCGAGAATCTATCGAAGTGAAAGCCTTGATAGACTTTCAGATTGAACGTGCCGAAAGTTTTTACGATAAAGCGTTACGCGAACTCCCGCCAGAAGATGCAAAACAACAGCGCGCAGGATTGATGATGTCGGCGATTTACCGCACCTTGTTACGCGAAATTAAAGCCGATGGCGCAGAAAAAGTGCTGAATCACAAAATCGCTATTCCACCCATACGCAAATTAATTTTGGCGCTAAAAATTTATTTTAAGTATGCAAAACAGCATTAATGTCGCCATAATCGGAGGTGGATTGGCTGGCTTAGCAGCCGCAACAAGCTTGGCTGAGCACGATATTAAAGCCACAGTGCTTGAAGCAGGTTCACAGATTGGAGGGCGCGCGCGCAGTGTTGCAGTAGAGTTCAACGGTCAGGTCACACAACTCGACAACGGCCAGCACATTTTATTAGGCGCATATTACGAAACACTCAAATTGCTCTCAAAAATAGACATGCCCTTAGAACAAGCACTGATGCGCCTTCCCTTGAAGTTAGAAGTGCTAGATACTAGAGGAAAGTGCGCTTTCAAGCTTTTCACGCCTGACTTCCTACCTTTTCCACTTAACCAGTTAATCGGGTTTTTAAGTTGTAGCGGCTTATCAATTTTCGAGCGTTTTTCTGTTATCAACTTTATGCTACGTCTAAAGCAAAATGATTACAAAATTAACGCAGACGAATCTCTCAATATCTATTTATTAAAACAATCGCAATCTACACAAACCATCAAACTACTTTGGGAGCCGCTTTGTCTCTCCGCGCTCAACACGCCGCTGCAATTATCTAGCGCTCGCGTATTTTTGAATGTGCTACGCGACGCCTTTAGCGGCAGCAAAAATAATAGCGATTTATTGCTGCCTAGGCTTGATCTATCGCGCATGTTAGCGCAACCTATGGCGCGCTATGTGCAGGCGCGCCTTGGCCAAGTACTGCTCAATCATCGCGTCAAGAAAATTCAAGCAAGCAATAATGGCTATGCAATAACGACCAAAAGTGGTCAATTCGAGGTAAGCCATGTGATTATTGCCACATCGCCCGTACGCTTAGCCAATGTGGTTAGCGATTTACCAAAACTCAAGGCCGCCGCCAACACCACAGAAAATTATACCTATCAACCCATTTTCACCATCTATTTACAATTTGCCAACCACATCACCATCGGCAAGCCCATGATAGGCTTGACTGGCGGGCTCGGCCAGTGGGTGTTCGACCGCGGCATTCTATGTGGTCAAAAAGGATTAATGGCAGTGATTATTAGTGCAGAAGGTGAACACCAAAAAATGGAACATACCGCCTTGGCGTTAACCATAGCCGAAGAACTAAAAAAGGCGTTTCCAGCATTGAACAAACCGATTTGGCATCAAGTAATAGCAGAAAAACGCGCAACATTTACCTGCAGACCAAACTTGCCGCGCCCCACTAATAGCACGCTTTACCCCAATTTATACATTGCAGGCGATTACACTTATGCCGATTACCCCGCTACCATAGAAGGCGCCGTGCGTAGCGGTATAAATGCTGCAAACCTTATAATTAACGCCTAATCACTTTTATGCACCACTACTTAGTAACCATCTAGAAAGCACAACTATGACCGATTTCCTTATCCACTGGGC
>JBJXDT010000016.1:0-5424 GCA_046153505.1 Methylophilaceae bacterium
ATAATAATATCAATCTCGCCAGCAGCCAAGCCACGCAATGCTTCCGCTTGTTCTTTGCCTGTTCTAAAACGAGAAATTTCGGCAATTTTAATCGGCCAATCGGCGAATCTATCACTAAAGTTATTAAAGTGTTGTTCCGCAAGCAATGTGGTGGGCACCAGCACGGCCACTTGCCTGCCACCCATCACCGCCACAAATGCCGCGCGCAAAGCAACCTCAGTCTTGCCAAAGCCAACATCGCCGCAAACAAGCCTATCCATAGGCCTACCAGACTGCATGTCTTTAATTACATTTTCAATGGCTTCAAGCTGGTCAGGCGTTTCTTCAAATGGAAAGCCCTCGCAAAACGCTTCGTAATCTTGTAAGCTTAAGGTAAAGGCGTGACCACGACGCGCTGCACGTTGTGCATAAAGATTTAGCAACTCAGCAGCGGTATCGCGGATTTGTTTAAGTGCTTTTTTCTTGGCTTTCTCCCATTGACCACTTCCCAAACGATGCAATGGTGCACTCTCTGGCGGGCCGCCGGAATAGCGCGAGATTAAGAACAACTGTGAAACTGGCACATATAACTTATCATCACCATAATATTCCAACAGCAAAAACTCTGTTTCACCTTCACCAAAATCAAGGTTAAACAAACCTTTGTAACGCCCTACTCCGTGCTGTTCGTGCACTACTGGATCATCCAGGCGCAACTCGGATAAATCTTTAAGCATGCCCTCAGTACTGCGCGCCTTTTCTTTCTCACGACGGCGTTGCTGACGAACAGTAGCCGCATATAACTCTGCCTCGGTAATTACAGCGACATCTTCAACAAAGCCACTATGCAGGGTAGATATGCCCAACATTAAAGCTGCATTACTTGCTTGAAACTCTGCCCAAGTTTCACAAACAGGCATTTGTAAACCATGCTCAGTAAAAAGTTGCGTCATGGTTTCACGACGGCCTAAACTTTCAGCTGCAATTAAAATTCGGCCTTTGAAACTAGCGATAAAGGCTTTAAGTTTATGTAATGGCGACTCTGCTCGCCGATCAATATCAACCGCTGACAAAACCTTGTTGGCTTCTAAATTAGCAATGAGCAGTGCAAATTCGTGTGTATTACTAAAAAAATCATCTACTTTTAGCAAGAGATTTTCTGGCTTTAGAATTGGTCGTTCTGCATCATGTGCAAGCAAGCGGTATCTTGAGTTTGCTTCAAACCAAAAAGTTTGTGCCGCTTTATCTAAATTTCCATGTAAGCACAGTACTGCGTCAGCTGGCAGATAATCGAACAAGGTTGCAGTAGCCTCAAAGAACAGTGGCAAGTACCATTCTATGCCGCCACTAGCCGTGCCTTTACTCACGTCTTTGTAAATTTTGGCACGCTGTGGATCGCCTTCAAAATGCTCCCGAAATTGACTTCTGAAGGTGCTTATACCTGCCTCATCCAGTGGGAATTCGCGTGCAGGTAACAGACGGATTTCTGGTACAGGATACAAACTACGTTGCGTATCAATATCAAATGTGCGGATGCTTTCAATTTCGTCATCAAACAAATCGATGCGATAAGGCAAAGCGCTTCCCATGGGGAATAAATCAATTAATCCGCCTCGCACGCTAAACTCGCCCGGCGACATAACCTGAGTGACATGGTGATAACCTGCTTGCGCGCACTGCACACGCAAGGCTTCTAAATTGAGTTTTTGCCCTTTCTTGAGCATAAACGTATGTGCCGCCAAAAAAGCAACGGGCGGCAGTTTCAACAAAGCAGTACCTATTGGCACAATCACCACATCACATTGGTTTTGGCTGATTTGATAGAGTGTGGCTAAACGCTCGGAGATCAAATCCGGATGTGGTGAGAACACATCGTAAGGCAACGTTTCCCAATCAGGCAGCAAATGCACTATCAAATCTGGCGCAAAAAATGGCATTTCCTCTAGCAAGCGCTGTGCCTCAAACGCGTTTGCAGTGATTACAACCAATGGTGTTTTTTTTGCGAGCGATGTTGTTTTTAAGCCACTTGAAAGTGATGCTAGAGATAAGCTGTCTAAGCCATTGGCTGCATAAGAGAAACGAGATTTTTGACTCTTGATTGGTGGTGTTAACTGCATAAATTGAGGCTGAAATGACTTGGTTTAAGTGTGGAATTTGCCTATTATACTCTTAAGAGGCACTTGTCATTTAAGCCAAAATCAAATTGGTACGACCAGAAAAATAATAATAAAATTGAGGAGAAAGTCGCATGAACGACAAGCAGTTAGTAGCTATTCACGCCGCAAAATTCGTTAAGAATGAGATGCTAGTTGGATTGGGAACAGGTTCTACCGCCAATTACTTTATCGAAGAACTTGCGCGACGACAAGCCGAAGAAGGTCTCAAAGTTACCACTATAGCCAGCTCCAACGTGAGCATGATTAAAGCCCAAAGCTTGGGTCTAAATGTCATTTCTTTGCATCAAGTAGATGCAATCGATTTATATGTGGATGGCGCAGATGAAATTACACCAGATATGACATTACTTAAGGGGCGTGGCTACGATTTGGTGATGGAAAAACTACTAGCAAGGGCAGCACGTCAGTTTTTAGTAGTGGCGGATAAAAGCAAGTTAGTTGACCGCATAGGTACTAACTTTGCAATCCCAATTGAAGTAATGCCATACGCATGGAAAGCTGCAAAGCGAAGTATTGAAGCGCTAGGCGGGCGTGGCGAGTTGCGTGTAAATGCCGCCAAAGATGGCTTGGCGATTACTTCATATGGTAGCTTGGTGTTGGATATGGTATTTGATAAATCCATGACTGAGGACAAGCTTAACGCAACGCTGAACAATATTCCTGGTGTGGTAGAGCACGGTATTTTTTACGGGTTAAGTAGCGCCATTTTGATCGCGGATGACGGGAAAATAGTAGAACAATGGAACAAATAATTGAAAAAAACCACCAAATACGCTGAGCATTTTATTAGGACGTTTTTTTGCTAAAAAAAGTACTCATTTTATTTGGATTTTTGTTGACCTTGTACGCTTGCAATAAGTCAAACGTGCCTGAAAAGTCTACCGAAATAGCACTCCCAGCGGCTCCCGCTGCGAATGTGATTACTTTTGTAACGCTCAACAGCCCAAATACATATTATGTGAATAGTGACAAACAGTTCGCAGGCTTGGAATACGATTTGGCAAAGCTTTTTGCTGAATATTTAAACAAAGAAACACCTGGCAAAGAAACACAGGTTAAATTTATAGTGGCAGACAGTATTGAAAAAGTCATCGCTACCATCATCAACAAACAAGCAGATATTGCCGCCTCCGATTTAACAATCACCGAAGCGCGCAAGCATTTAATTAACTTTTCGCAGCCCTACCAAGACGTACAAGAACAAGTAATATACAATCAGGACACAGATTTCAAACCACCTAAAAACGTAAAGGATCTTGTTGATGTGCACTTAGTAGTGCCCGCTGCAACAAGTTTTGCCGAGCGCTTAACAAATCTTCGCAAAAGCGTGCCTTATTTGACTTGGGAAGAACGTGACGATGTGCATTCGGAAAAGTTAATTGAAGCAGTTGCCAATGGTGAAGTGGATTACACTGTAGCAGATAGCCATTTAGTTGCTGTTTTGCAAAACTACCATCCTAATATAGGCGTAGCTTTTAGCCTAGGTGAACCTGAAAAAATCGCTTGGGGCTTTTCAAAAACAGCAAACCCAGAACTTTTAGCTAAAGCCAACACTTTTTTTACTAAAGTCAAAAATGATGGCACTTTGCGCAACCTTATCGACCGCTACCATGGCAATGCAAAGCGATTAAAACCGATTGATGTTAAAAGCTATTTAAGTAAATCACGCACATTACTACCTAAGTATAAACGCCTTTTTCAGCAAGCACAGGAAATCACTGGCTTAGATTGGCGCTTACTTGCAGCAATTAGCTATCAAGAATCACATTGGGATACATATAACACGTCGCCAACCAACGTGCGTGGACTGATGATGTTAACCGAGGACACCGCAGATAGAATGGGAGTAACGGATAGACTAGACCCCAAACAGAGCATTCCGGCGGGTGCAAAATATATCAGCCAAATGATAGACACGGTGCCTGATCGCATTCCTGAGCCGGATCGTACATTTATGGCACTGGCCGCATACAACATTGGTTACGCCCATGTTGAAGATGCGCGCGTGCTGGCTGAACGCTTAAATATGAACCCAGACAGTTGGGCGGACGTGAAAAAAACGCTTGTGATGTTAAATGACCCAAAATATTATTCAAATGCCAAGTACGGCTATTGCAGTGGTGGCGCACCCGTCATTTTTGTCGAATCCATTCGCAGCTACCACAACATCCTGACCCGCTACGAGCCTAGCTACAACGTGCCTGAAGATAATTACAAGATTGCTGGCGAAAAAATGATCTTAGCGAAAAATTTCGATTAACCTACCGAAATTTTATCTAACTTATTCATGTATGGGCGCAATACAGCAGGAATTGTCACGCTTCCATCGGCATTTTGATAATTCTCCAACACCGCCACCAGCGTACGTCCAACTGCCAAGCCACTGCCGTTGAGCGTGTGTACAAGCTCGGTTTTGCCTTGTGCATTTCTAAAACGTGCTTGCAAACGGCGCGCTTGAAACGCCTCGCAATTAGATACAGAAGAAATTTCACGGTAGGTGTTTTGTGCTGGGAGCCAAACCTCTAAATCGTAGGTTTTAGCCGCGCCAAAGCCCATATCACCCGTGCAAAGTGACACAACACGGTATGGTAATTCCAACGCTTTTAAAATGTTTTCCGCATGGCCAACCATCTCTTCCAACGCTTCATAACTTTTCTCCGGATGCACAATTTGCACCATCTCAACCTTGTCAAATTGATGCTGACGAATCATGCCTTTAGTATCTTTGCCGTAACTGCCCGCTTCACTTCTAAAGCAAGGCGTATGTGCGGTAAGCTTAATGGGCAAGCTTTCTAGCGGCACAATTTCATCGCGCACGGTATTGGTTAAAGTGACTTCGGAGGTTGGAATTAAATACATCTTTGCATCGTTGTGCATCATCGAGAACAAATCAGCTTCAAACTTCGGCAACTGGCCAGTGCCTGTCAGTGTCTCCGCATTCACCAAATATGGTGTATAGCACTCCTCATAACCATGTTTCTCCTGCGTATCCAGCATAAATTGGCTAATAGCGCGATGTAATTTGGCAATTTTGCCGCGCATCAAAGTAAAACGCGCACCAGAAAGCTTAGCCCCTGTATCAAAATCCAGTCCCAACGGTGTGCCCACATCGTTATGGTCTTTGATTGTAAAATCAAACGTCCGCGGTGTACCTACTTTACGAACTTCTACATTTTGTGTTTCATCTTTGCCTGGTGGCACACTCTCATGCGGTAAATTTGGCAAATTCAACATTAAATTTTTAAGTTGCTCTTGCACTTCTGCCAAG
>JBJXDT010000017.1:0-48171 GCA_046153505.1 Methylophilaceae bacterium
CCTGTTTGCCAAAAATTCCTAAAATTGGCCATGTCGCCATTGGCAACAATTGGTTTAACTGGCTATGCACTGAGCGCAAGCTTGACCCCCTTGCCAAATTTGAAGCGCTTTGTGCGCAATATAAAGCCCCCAAGCTGCGCCCACCCTTTAATATGGAAGCCAGAAAAAAAGCGGGATTTAGCGATGATGAATTGGCGTACTTAAATGGGGAATTTGTGTAAAACCAATTATGCTGATGTTACTGGCCCCAACTGTGTCACCAAACCAAACAATTCCTCAGTGACCGCCACAAACTCCTCCAACAACTGTGGCGTGATTTCCAAATGACCTTCATATTCTGCTAAATTACGCTGGTAATGACATTTATCTAACACGCGCCACTTCGCATTGTCCAGGCCAACCGTATGCGGTAAACATTGAACCGTATATCTATTTTCTGAACGGTATCCATGCCACCGCAAAGCCGCCAAAGCCAAGCTATGCGCCGTAATATAAGTTAAAGAAAACTTGCTATCCTCTGATAACCCGACGCACTTGGCATCTTGTAACTTAGTGCGTGCAGAGCGAACAAATCCATCAAATTCTCGCTGGTCTGGCGGCTCTTGTTTTAGCTGTTTAATTTTGAATAAGTTTTCTAAGGTCATCGTCACTGCCTTTTATCCAAATTTTGTCTTGTTCCACAACACGGTTTAAAAAAGCGTTACTATCTAGTAGTTTTTGTCGTAACTGCACACTTGTATAAATAGAAGGATTTACCTTACGCCCCAAACCATTCTCAGCCACTAGCAATATTTCCATCACATCCGCATATGCCAAGCCTTCAGAAACCACAAGCACATCCACATCGCTACTCGCGATTGCCTTACCTTTAGCAATAGAACCATATACAAAAGCTAACTGCATCTTAGGCAATAAGGGTGCAAGCGCATCTCGCAACACATCCGCCATGCCAAAGGTCTTTTTTACAATTCCCAACAACTCATGATATATGGGGTTCTCTGCATTAGCCTGATAATACAATTGATTACCCTCTTGCCTCGCAATCAATACGCCAGCTTCAGCCAATCGCGCAAGTTCGCGCGTAACTGTGCCGCTACCCATGCTTGCAAAGCGCACAATTTGATTGGTGTAAAACGCCGCATCTGGCTTGCTATATAACAAGCCCAATACACGCTGCTGCGTTTTAGTAAACAAAGCATTTGATAAACTCATACCCACCCAAATCAAACCCAATATGGGAATTAGAATACCCATATTGGGCTAAATACAACTTAAATTCATACACAAATGTTGCAAAAATTGAACAAAAGATAAACGATGGACTGTTTTGCGAGTCCGTCAGACTTTAAAGTACATTAAACTGCGCAGTCAATAAATTCGCCACACCATCCAAGCCGCTAAAATTCAATGCATACATCGCTTGCGCTTGCACCACAGGTTTGGCATGATAAGCCACACCTGCGCCAGCAGCAGCCATCATTTTTAAGTCATTCGCGCCGTCGCCAATGGCAATGGTTTGCTCTGGTTTTAAGCCTAACTCATCACGCAATTTAACCAATTCATCGGCTTTACGTTGTGCATCCACAATATCGCCCAGCACGTTGCCAGTAAGTTTTCCATCGATAATTTCTAGGTTATTCGCTACCGCGTAATCCAAGCCCAGCAAGGTTTTTACGTGATTCACAAACGGCGTAAAACCACCCGAAATCACCATGGTTTTAATATTGTTGGCCTTGCAGGCGGCAATCCATTCTACCGCGCCAGGGTTTAGCTTAAGGCGCTCATCAATCACTTTTTGCAACGCGCTATCTGGCAAGCCTTTTAGCAAAGCCACACGCTTGCGCAAACTGGCTGGAAAATCCAACTCGCCGCGCATGGCGGCCTCGGTAATCTCTGCGACCTGCGGCTTCAAATTCATCATGTCGGCAATTTCGTCAATGCACTCAATACTAATCAGCGTTGAATCCATATCCATCACCACTAGCCCAAAACGGCTTAAACGCTGGGCATCTGGCACCAATGCGCAATCAATCCCCTGCTCTGCGCAGAATTGTTTAATGGCATCTACCGCTTGTGTTTGCACAGGCAAGTAATATGCGTACTCGCCAATTTGGTTAAATTGTGTGTTTACACCGAGCAAACTGTGGATGTGCTGCAAGTGTGCAACCTTGACGGCGCGGCCTTGAATGACTAGACGCATGGGAGTTTTACAAAAATAAAACTCAATTATAGCAGTTGCTATGCCTTGAGACTTACAACGTCGTCAACGACAACGGCGAAAAGGTCACGAATTGCTGCCAAAGCTGCATCGTGCATGGTTTGCGCATCTATTACTTTGCCTTTTGCGCCGACCAAAGTACGTGTGGCGCAAGCACTGGCAACAACCGTAGGCTTAAAGCCCAAATTAAACGCACCGCGTGCTGTTGAGTTGATACACATATGTGTCATAAAGCCCGCCAATACTACATTCTCAATACCAAGCGCTTTGAGTTGCGCTTCTAGCGGGGTTGCTATAAACGAATTTGGATAGTTTTTGGTTACTACCGCCTCGCCATTTTTTGGCGCAACTTCTGCAGAAATTTGACCGATTTCTGCGGACACATCATACGGAGTTCCCATACCAGCATCATGCTGAATATGAATAATAGGTACTTTTAAATCGCGCGCCATTCCGAGTAGCTTTTGCGCTTCTTTAATCGCAGCCTCTACATTGGTTAATTGCATCACGCCATGTCGGTATGTATTTTGGCAGTCGACCATGATTAAAGCAGAATCTTTGAGGCCAGCTTGGCTGTAACCCATGCCAGTGATATCTCGCAAACTAGGTGAGGCAGTTGTCATGACTTTTTCCTTAAATAGGTTTCTAATCGCTTATTCGCGGTTTTACTGGCATGAAACCCGCTTTTGCGCGAAAATATCGATTAACTAGAAAAAGCAGTCTAAAATGAATTTACACGAATATCAAGCAAAAGCGCTTTTACAAAAATACAATGTGCCCACTCCGCGAGGATTTGTGGCCAGCACGCAAGCAGAAACGATTAGCGCCGTGCAAGAGCTTGGCACAAAAACGAATGTGGTCAAGGCACAAATTCACGCGGGTGGCCGTGGCAAAGCTGGTGGCGTTAAATTAGTAAAATTAGCATCAGAGGCAGCTAGCGTTGCCACTAACCTGCTTGGCAAATCGCTGGTTACTTACCAAAACGCGCCAGATGGTCAATTGGTTAGCCAAGTATTGATTGAAGAAACGTTGCCTATTGTGCGCGAGTTGTATTTGTCGATGCTGGTTGACAGAAGTTTTGAACGCATCGTGGTGATTGCCTCATCTGCTGGCGGTATGGATATTGAGGATATTGCCGCTACGCAGCCCGAAAAAATCCTACAAGAAGTATGCGATCCGCTCAATGGCTTGGTCGACTTTCAGGCACGTAATTTGGGCTTTGCGCTGGCGCTTAAAGATGAGCAAATTGGGGCGTTTACCAAGTTGCTGAAAGCCTTGTATAAACTCTTTAAAGACAACGATTTGGCTTTACTGGAAATCAATCCACTGATAGTTACTGCAGATGGCAAAATTGTCGCGCTCGATTGCAAAATGAGCGTGGATGACAATGCCCTGTATCGCCAAAAGGCGCTGGCCGAACTTCGTGATTGGAGCCAAGAAGATTCAAAAGAAGCGGTGGCGCACCACGCTGGGCTGAATTATATTGCGCTTAGCGGCAATATTGGATGTATGGTAAACGGCGCAGGCCTAGCCATGGCTACCATGGATATTATTAAACTGCATGGCGGCACGCCCGCCAATTTCTTGGATGTGGGCGGTGGCGCAAATGCAGAAATGGTGACTAAAGCATTCAAGCTTATTTTAGCCGACCCCAATGTGCGCGCTATTTTGGTCAACATCTTTGGCGGCATTATGCGTTGCGACATTATTGCCGAAGGCATTATTACAGCGGTAAAAGAAATGGGCTTAAGCTTGCCTGTTGTGGTGCGCTTGGAAGGTACAAACGTTGAACTGGGCAAACAAATGTTGCGCGAAAGTGGCTTAAATATTATCTCGGCTGAAAATTTAACTGATGCCGCAATTCAGGTTGTCAAGGCAGCAGCATGAGCATTTTAGTCAACAAAAATACCAAAGTCTTATGCCAAGGTTTTACGGGCAAACAAGGCACATTCCATTCCGAACAAGCGCTGGCTTACGGCACTAAAATGGTCGGCGGCGTGACCCCTGGAAAAGGTGGACAGTTGCACCTTAATTTACCCGTGTTTAACACCATGCGCGAAGCGGTAAAGGAAACGCAAGCTGATGCTAGCGTTATCTATGTACCACCACCTTTTGCCGCAGATGGCATTTTAGAAGCTGCTGATGCTGGCATTGCGCTGATTGTGTGCATTACCGAAGGCATTCCTGTGCTCGATATGCTTAACGTAAAGGCAGCGCTAAAAGCGAATGGTGCAAAACTTATTGGTCCAAATTGCCCAGGTATTATTACGCCAAATGAGTGCAAAATCGGCATTATGCCTGGTAGCATTCACCTTCGCGGCAAAGTGGGCGTGGTTTCGCGCTCTGGCACGCTCACTTATGAAGCCGTGCATCAAACTACTGCGCTCGGACTTGGTCAAACAACCTGCGTAGGCATTGGCGGTGACCCGATTAAAGGTCTCAACTTTATTGAATGCCTGCAATTGTTTGAGGCTGACCCTGAAACAGAGGCGATTATTATGGTCGGTGAAATTGGTGGTAGCGACGAAGAAGCGGCTGCAGATTTTATTAAACATCACGTCACCAAGCCTGTGGCAGCCTATATAGCTGGCTTAACAGCACCAAAAGGTAAGCGTATGGGGCATGCCGGTGCGATTATTTCCGGCGGCAGCGGTCGCGCGGAAGACAAAATTTTGGCGCTAGAAGCCGCGGGCTGTGTCGTAGCAAATTCGCCAGCAACGTTAGGTGAAGCTGTGGTCAAAGCCATTCAAAACAAAGGATAAATTTTTGAAAAAAGCTGTTTTAAAAATACACCGTGTTTTAGCTTTAATATTGATTAGTTTTAGCGCAAATAGTTTTGCGCTAAAAGATGTTCCGTACATGCTCACGGCTGCATCCAAGGGCGACACAAAAATGGTAAGTGCCATGTTGCAAAGTGGCGCAAACCCGAATGTTAAGGATGCAGACGACATTACTGCTTTGATGTATGCAGCACGCAAAAACAAATCGGATGTAGTTTCATTGCTGATTAGCAAGGGAGCAGATGTGAATGCCAAAGACAAAATGGGCTGGACACCATTAATGTTTGCGGCAAAAAAGAACTATGTCGCCACCATTAAAGTGCTGTTAGAAAAAGGTGCAGACCCAAAGGCGCGTGATGAAAACGGCTGGAGCGCATTTGGTATTGCCTCTACCGCTGGCTACAGCGAAGCGGTAATTTTGATGCTTCAAAAGGGTGTGGATGCCAACGCTGTGAGCGACGATGGTAAAACCGCGCTCATGTATGCAGCCAAAAGTGGTGATTTGCCTACAGTGACTTCACTTATCACACAAGGCGCACAAACAAATACGCGTGACAGACAAGGCGCGTCCCCGCTGATGTATGCTGCGCGTGAAGGCCATGGACCAGTGGTGAGCTACCTACTAGAAAAAGGTGCCAAGGTAGATGAGCAAGACCAATCGCGCTGGACGGCATTGACTTGGGCCGTCAAAAAAGGCCAAGTAGAGACCGCCAAAGAGTTGCTCGCCAAAGGTGCAGATGTTGATCATATGGACTCACAACACACGCCTATTTTGCAATTGGCAGTGGATACCAACTCGGTAGAAATGGTAAAACTTTTGCTCGCGAACAAACCCGACCTAGATGCACAAGACAAATATGGACTGACAGCCTATGTGTATGCGCTTAAAAAAGGCAATGCTGAAATCGTAAAACTCATCAAAGACGCAGGTGGTAGCTATTAAATCAATTTCTGAATCAATTTTTACTGCGCCACTTTTGCTTAGTCGTGCCAATAGCAAAGTCTTCGGCACGGTTGCTTGTATCAATTGATTTAGAACAAGGGTTTAGAATTGTATTCATGAAAATCGCTATCGCTCAAATCAACAGCACCGTTGGCGATATTTCTGGCAACGCATCTAAAATTTTAGATTACGCTAACCGTGCGCACGCAGCTGGTGCAAGCATCATAGTGACCCCAGAGCTTGCCTTATGCGGTTATCCACCTGAAGATTTACTGTTTCGAGATGATTTTAACCATGCCTGTGAGCAAGCATTGGTGCGCCTAGCGACCGCTTTACCTAATATCACGTTACTGATTGGTCATCCGCATTTGCAAGGTCGAAATCTCTATAACGCAGCTTCTGTAATAGAACACGGCAAAATTATTGCGACTTACCACAAACAAGTGTTGCCAAATTACAGCGTATTTGACGAAGAGCGATATTTTGAAGCGGGCGACACGCCACTCACCTTTACCCATTGTGGCACAAAATTTGGCGTACTAATTTGTGCCGATGGCTGGGAAGCCGCGCCGGCATTCAAAGCCAAACAAGCAGGTGCAGAGTTTTTGCTTGCGCTAAATGCCTCGCCTTACCACATGGATAAGCTGGAAACACGCTATGAAGTCATTTCAAAACGCGCGAAAGAAAATAGTTTACCCATTATTTACGTTAACTTAGTGGGCGGCCAAGATGAGCTGGTGTTTGATGGTGCTTCATTTGTGCTCAATAACCTTGGGCAAGTCACGCAGCAACTGTCTGCGTTTGAAGAAGTGTTAGATTTTGTCGAGATTGAAAATCATCGTCCAAATACCCAAAAAATTGACAAGTCTGATGCGCTGGAAGCCAATGTTTATGCGGCTCTCAGACTAGGGCTTGCTGATTATGTCAACAAAAATGGTTTTCCTTCAGTGGTTTTAGGTCTATCTGGCGGTATCGATTCTGCGCTCACACTTGCGCTGGCTGTTGATGCTTTGGGTGCGAACCGCGTCAAAGTCGTGTTAATGTCTTCTGAGTTTACTGCAAACATGAGCGTGGATGACTCAATTGAAATGGCGAATCTTGTTGGTGTGAAATATAGTCAAATCCCAATTTCACCGCTGTTTGAGCATTTTAAGACCACACTAGCGGACGAATTTGCAGGCAAAGCAGAAGACACCACCGAGGAGAACCTACAAGCGCGTATTCGCGGCATGTTACTGATGGCTCTTAGCAACAAATTTGGCAGTATTGTGCTCACCACAGGCAACAAAAGTGAGATGGCAGTGGGCTATAGCACACTCTATGGCGACATGGCAGGTGGTTTTTCGCTGCTTAAAGATGTGCCAAAAACATTGGTCTACAAACTGGCGAACTATCGCAACAGCATTTCCAAAGTGATTCCAGAGCGTATTATCACTCGCCCACCAAGCGCAGAGCTACGCGCCGGCCAAACCGACCAAGACAGTTTACCGCCTTATGCTATTTTAGATGCCATTATGCAAGCCTACGTGGAAGATGATTTAAGCCGCAACGCAATTATTCAGCAAGGTTTTAGCGAAAAAGATGTCAATCGCGTTACCAATCTTATCGACAGAAACGAATATAAACGCCGCCAAGCGCCAGTTGGCGTTAGAATTACCGAACGCGGCTTTGGCAAAGACAGGCGCTACCCCATTACCGCCAAATTGAAGTTTGATTAGCAAAAATTTAGCGAGTAGAATTTAAGTAACTTTCGACAACCGCACTAAAAAGATTAACACATATAAAGAGGCCAAGCATGAAAAAAATCGAAGCAGTGATTAAACCATTTAAGTTAGACGAAGTGCGCGAAGCACTCAGCGAAATTGGTGCAAACGGCCTTACAGTGACTGAGGTAAAAGGCTTTGGCCGTCAAAAAGGCCACACGGAACTCTACCGTGGCGCGGAGTATGTGGTTGATTTTCTTCCAAAAATTAAAATAGAGCTGGTAGTCACTGATGAAATGGTAGAACCCGCCATGGAAGCGATTATTAAATCTGCACACACCGGAAAAATTGGCGATGGCAAGATTTTTGTGAGTGCGGTTGAACAAGTTGTTCGTATTAGGACGGGCGAGACAGGAGAGTCTGCGGTTTAAGCAACCTTTGATTAGTTACGCACATTTGCGCTGTTTATGAGAATCAATTTATGCAGCACTAAGTCCGCTAATAGCATGATTTTATTCAATAAAATTGACTAATTTTTTATTTATAAAAACATGTTTTACGCAAAATATTGCGTCAATCATGATGGCTATACTACGTTTGCCACACCCATCAGCAGGCTCTCTTTAATGTCCAGCCCTCCCCCTTCGAAGGCGCTTCGACTATGCGACTCTTGACTGCTATTGGACTTTCCGCATTTACAGGCGCCATAGTTGCCATTCTTTTGGCCGTCGCTATCGGTCTACTGAAAAACTTTACCGATGTAGGCAAGTCCCTTCTCCAGAAAGAGGTTTTTAATGGACCGATCCTCTATGGTGGGTATGGCGATTTGATCCTAATAGTTTTAACTCTCATAGCCGTTGTGGGCAGTTTCTTTGTCTTCCTTCGCTCCCAATGAAACATACCAATTTCAGCCCGCGTAGGGCACAATAGCTTGTGTATTGCGCCGTATTAAATCTCTCTCTCGGCGTATTACGCTTAGCTCAAACGCCCTACAAAAACTAATTATCTTTCCATACGTTTCTGACATAATCCAAATCTTCTTGTGTATCCACGCCGCTTGCAGGCGCATTTTGGGTAATCGTTACGCCAATTTTATAGCCGTGATACAACACACGTAATTGTTCTAAACTCTCAGTTTTTTCCAATTCCGTTGCCTCCAGTTGCGCATATTGTTTTAAAAAACCAACACGATAAGCATAAATGCCAATGTGGCGCTGCGCTTGTATATTGGCTTTGCGCGCATCATCGCGCGGATACGGGATGGGCGCGCGACTAAAATATAGCGCGTTGCCGTTGGCATCCAGCACCAATTTAACGATATTTGGGTTTAAAAAACTAGCTTCATCGTGTATGGCATGGCAAGCGGTTGCCATCACCGCATCGCGGCTGTGCGCAAGGGTAAGCGCAACTTCATTGATTAACTGCGGATCAATCAGCGGCTCGTCGCCTTGCACGTTCACCACAATTTCATCGTCTGCCCAACCAAATTTCTGTGCCACTTCGGCGATTCTATCGGTGCCAGATTGATGATCAATGCGTGTCATCACAGCTGTCATATAATATTCCGCCGCCACTTGCTTGATTTTTTCAAAATCGGTCGCAATAATAATTTCGTTAGCGCCACTTTTTGCGGCCTGCTCTGCAACCCGCACCACCATTGGCTTTCCTGCAATATCTAATAGCGGTTTTCCAGGTAATCTTGCACTCGCGTAACGTGCAGGAATGACGACTTTAAAAGTCATTGGCGATTATTCCCTTATTCTACTTTCTCGTCTTCACCGAGTCTGCGCGCCTCTTCCTCTAGCAACACGGGAATGCCATCGCGCACTGGATACGCCAGCCGTGCTGATTTTGAAATAAGCTCGTTTTGTGCTTTTTTGTAAATGAGCGGCCCTTTGGTAACTGGGCAGACTAAAATTTCCAACAATTTTGCATCCATAATACTTCCTTTATTTCTTTGCTATTTTATCTAATACCAAAGTGAGCAAACCGACGTCGATATTGGCTTCTACCGGCAAAACCCAATAATGCGTTTGAGCAAATGCCTGACATTTTACTGCATCTTTCTCTGTCATTATCAACAAGTCGCAATCGAGTTTGGCTAAATCTTGCGCGGTGAACGCATGGTGGTCGTCAAAACCCATGCCTGCAAATGTTAAACCCAAACCACGTAAATGTTCAAAAAAACGCGCTGGCTTGCCAATAGCGGCAATCGCCTTAATCTTTTTATCGGCAAAATCGGTAACCGTGGCTTTTAGATTAGGGTTTTGCAGATTATAAAACTGCGTGCCAACTAGTTGCATTTTATACGCAGAAGCGATGGTTTTATTGCCGTTACATACAACCGCATCGACTGTATTTAATCGCGAAGCAGATTCACGCATTGGTCCAGCAGGCAATAAATATGCGCTTTCCAGCGCATCGTTGTTTACAACTGCAATCTCAATATTACGTTGCAATTGATAATGTTGCAGGCCATCGTCGCTGATAACTAGGTCACATTCTGGGTGTGCATTTAACATCGCCACGCCTGCTTTCACGCGACTTGCACTAACAAAAACTGGGCAAGCGCAACGTTTAGCGATTAACAGCGGCTCATCACCAACTTCGCTCGCATGGCTTTTTGCGCTAACGCTAGTTGGAACAACAACATTTGCACCGTAACCGCGGCTAATCACCCCTGGCTTGAAACCCTTTAATTTAAGTTGCTCGACCAGCCACATCACCACTGGCGTTTTACCACTGCCACCCAAATTGAGATTGCCGACTACAATTGTAGGAACAGTTAAGGCATGTGACTTGAAAATACCACACTTGTAAGCGCTACGCCGTAACGCGGTAAGTGCGCCAAAAATCCAAGAAAGCGGCACAAGTATCAAATAAAACAGTGCATTTTTTTTCTGCCAAGCGTGCAATAACAAGTCTTGCGCCAAGCTTTTCATTTAACTGCCACTAAACTCTTTTTGATATAGTTTGGTGTAATAGCCTTTTTGCAAAAGCAACTCGGTATGCGAGCCCGCCTCTACAATGTGGCCTTGATCCATCACTAAAATTCTGTCGGCGTTCTCGATGGTACTCAACCGATGGGCAATAACAATCGAAGTGCGGTTTTGCATCAGCGCATCCAGCGCAGCTTGCACGTGTTGCTCGGATTCACTATCAAGCGCAGAAGTCGCTTCATCAAGTAACAAAATGGGCGCATTTTTCAAAATGGCGCGCGCGATGGCAATGCGTTGGCGCTGACCACCAGAAAGCCTCACGCCGCGATCGCCAATCTCATTTTGCAAACCAAGTGGCAATTGCTCAATAAACTCCCATGCATGCGCAGCCTTAGCAGCGGCAATCACTTCAGTTTCAGAAGCATTGCGCAGGACTCCATAAGCAATGTTATTAAAAATAGTGTCGTTAAATAAAATAATGTCTTGGCTGACCAGCGCAAATTGCTCACGCAAATTTTTGAGCTCGAGCGCGCGAATATCAATGCCATCTAACAAAATAATGCCTTGTTGTAACTCGTAAAAGCGTGGCAACAGATTCACCAGCGTGGTTTTACCGCCGCCAGAACGACCAACCAACGCGACTTTTTCACCAGATTTGATGCTAAAGCTTAAATTATCCAACGCTGCACGCTTTGCTTCTCCAAACCTTAAGGTGACATTTTTAAATTCGATATTGCCATTTGAGCGCGTAATTTTCTTATCGCCCTCGTCAGTTTCTTCTTGTGAATCAATTACCTCAAACACACTTTGCGCAGCAGCCAAGCCCACTTGCAACTCCTCATTCACTGCAGTTAGCGTCTTAATGGTTGGAATGAGCATAAGCAATGCACTCAAAAATGCTGCGAATTCACCTGCGGTAAAATTTTGAATTGCGTAATAAACGACCAGCGCCAAAGCAAATGCGGCCAACAACTCAACCACCATGCTGTTAATGCCTGAGATGCGCGCGAGGCGAATTTGCATCTGGCGATTGATGCCTGCGATTCCCGCAAATCGCTCATACTCATAATTAGCTGCGCCAAAAATTTTAACGATGCGCTGTCCCGCAATCGCTTCTTCTGCGGCTTTTGTCATCTCACCAACCGATTGCTGGACATGCTGACCGTTGGCACGCAGTTTTGGTGTCATTTGTTTGAGGTAAAACGCTATCAGTGGCGCAATCGCGATAAAAAGCAATGTCAATCGCCAATCGAGATAGAGCATATAGCCCAAAATCCCTATCGCAGTAAGCATATCGCGCACTAGTGTTTGTGCGACTTTGGTACAAGTATTCGCCATTTGCTCAACGTCGTATAGCAATTTTGATGTTACAACACCAGCAGAGCGTGCATCAAAAAAGCACAAGGGTAATTGCATCAGTTGCTTAAATGCATCACGCCGCAAGGCTTCTACTACACGTCGCGCAACCCAGCGCATGGCAAAGGTAGATGAGAACCCAGCTATTGCGCGTAGTGACATTAGTCCCCATAGCATTAGGGGTAAACTCAATAGCTCATGAGGGGCTTGTTTGACGAAGCCTTCATCTGTCACACGCTTAATAGCGTATAGAAAACCAGAATTGGTTGCTGAGAAAACGACAGAAGCCAAAATGCTGATGATGAACACTGTTTTATAGCGCCACGCATAGCGCAATAAGCGCGTGTAAAGAACTTTAGCGTTGGCAATATGAGGTTTTTGTGTCTTTTTGGATGTGGAATTCGACATATTTAGTCGTCAATTATAGCCGAATTCGCAGATTAGATTTACCGAAAAAATCGCACAGCAATTGCTGCGGAGCGCTTATTTGCCAGAATCGATTTGAGTAGCAAACGTAATATGAGTGTAATTAGCCACGCGCGCGGCTTCCATAACGTTAATTACTGATTGATGCGTGGTTTTTGCATCGGCGTTAATCACAATCGTTGGCTCTTTGCCACCGCCGACCGCGCCACTTAGTGCGCTACTAAGTTCGTTCACACTTCCGCCAGCCACATCTTTACCATTCACCATGTAGCGTCCGCCAGCATCCACATCCACCGTGATAACTAACGGTTTTTCTTGCGGACTATTGGCTTCTGCCGTTGGCAAATTAATTTGCAACTCGCTGGTGCGTGAAAACGTTGCGCTGACCACCAAAAAGATAATAATCACCAACAAAACGTCAATGAGTGGCACGAGATTCATTTCGAGCTCTTCGTTACGACGGCCGCGTTGAAAATTCATTCTAATCCCTTAATTGGAAAATTGTGGATATTGCGTTTGAACTTGCCGCCCTGCAGACAGTACATTTTTAGTACAACAAACCAGGGCAACAAAGTTCAAGCGCGAAAGACCAATTTAATTTCTTTCGCCGTGGATAATTTCGACGAGTTTTACCGCTTGCTGCTCCATATCCACTAGCAAATCATCTACTTTGCTTCGGAAATAACGGTAAGCAATCATCGATGGCACAGCAACGATAATACCCGCCGCCGTGTTATAAAGCGCAACTGAAATACCTCGAGCAAATTGCGCCACATCGTGACCTGAATTGGTGAATGAGCCAAATAGTTCGACCATACCAATGACCGTACCAAGCAAACCCAGCAAGGGCGCTACGGTTGCGATTGTGCCTAGAATAGGTAAGTAGCGATCTAATTTGTGTGCCACAGCGCGGCCAGTTTCCTCGATGGATTCTTTAGTGACCAATCGGGAGCCTTTGGCACTTGCCAAAGCTGCCGAAAAAATTTGACCTAGCATCGAATGTTTTTCTAGCTTGGCAAGCGTTTCCTTAGTTACTCCGCCCTGCCCCATCCACCTTTGAACTTCTGGCAATAAATTGCTTGGCGCAACAATTTCGCTACGCAATGTCCAAAAGCGCTCACCAATGATGGCTAATGAAATGATAGATGCGATGATTAAAGGCCAGATTGGCCAACCTGCGGCCTGAATAATTTCCCACACGATTACTACTCCTTGCGACTTGGCAAAACTAAAAGAATTGGCAGAACAAATTACTAACTAGTGCTAGTTTAGCTTAGATAGGTACTTCTCGGCAAGTTCCAATACTTGACATCCTCCCCTGCCTAAAGACAGGGGATTCCTACGGGTTCACGCGATGATTTGCGGATACCTTCGGCGGGTTCGTGCTTCACTGTGCGGCCTTGTTGCACCGTCACTCCACACGCTAACACGGCATGTCCTGCCGCTAATATATTGATTGCACCAACCAAATCTGCATTTTCTGCATATCCGCATACTGCACAGGCAAATTTCGCTTGTGTAAGGCGGTTATCCTTGGCCGTGTGCTTACAACTTGGGCAAGTACGGCTGGTATTGCGCGGATTAACCGCTAACACTTGACCGCCTGCCCATGCCTGTTTGTATTCAAGCTGTCGCCTGAACTCAAACCAGCCCTGGTCTAGGATAGAACGATTCAAGCCTGATTTGGCTTTAACGTTCCGTCCTTTGACTTCTATCGTGCCTTTGGCACTTTTGCTCATATTACTAACCTGCAAATCTTCTATCACTATCATGGCGTGGTTTTGGCTGATGGTAGATGTCGTTTTGTGCAGGTAGTCTTTCCTTGTGTTTGCAATGGTGCTGTGGATCTGGGTGATTTTGCCTTTCTGTTTTTTCCAATTACTGCTGAATTTAATCTTGCGAGCTAGGGCGCGTTGATAACGTGCCAGTCGTGATTGTTTTTGTTTGAAGCTATTCACGGCCTCGAACACTTGCCCTGTGCTTAAGGTTGCAAATCTGGCAATGCCTACATCCACGCCTACGATGCTGGACGATTGATGTTCTGGTTGCGCCACTTCTCGTTCGGTTTGAATGCTGGCATACCATTTGCCACCCTTTTGTGAGATTGTGATGTTTTTAGCAACACCTAACATCTCGCGGCTATTGCGGTAACGTAGCCAACCTAACTTAGGTAGAAAGATGCGGTTGTTGTGTTGCTCAATTTTGAAGCCTTGCGGAAATCTAAAGCTGTCACTCATGCCTTTCTTTTTGAATTTAGGAAAGTCGGCACGTTTGGCAAAGAAGTTTCTAAAGCTGGACTCTAAGTTCTTTAGTGATTGTTGCAGCGTTTGGCTTGGTGCGTCTTCAAGCCATGCAAGTTCACCTTTCCAAAGAGGCAGTAGATTGGCAATTTTGGTGTAGCCGAACTTGAAGGTATTATCTGCTTGATATTGTGCGTTTTGCCATGCCAAAGCCTTGTTATACACCACACGGCAACTGCCCGCGTATTGACGCATGGCGCGGGATTGTTCACCGTTTGGCATGAGTTCAAATTTGTAGGCTTGCAAGCGTTTCATGGTTCAATTATACTTGGTCTATGAGAAATAACAATGACATTAGACAAGGTAGACACTGTGTATTTTTAATGCACGTGCATTTGGTCTTTGTAACTAAATATAGACGAGAAGTGTTTACTAAAACGATTATTGACGAGTTACACCCGATATTTGCGGCGGTTTGCAAAGACTTTGAAGCGGAGCTCATCGAGTTTGACGGTGAGGATGACCATGTGCATCTTCTGGTGAATTATCCGCCTAAAGTAGCTATTTCCATGTTAGTCAATAGCTTGAAAGGTGTGTCAAGCCGCATGATACGCAAAAAGAATTATCCAAGCATTACCAAGAGGTTGTGGGGTGGTGCGTTGTGGTCACCTAGCTACTTTGCAGGAAGCTGTGGTGGCGCACCGATTGCGATTATTCGACAATATATTGAGCAACAACGAACACCGCATTGAACGGCTTCGCCGTTCGCGCTTACATCCTCGCCCTGAACGACGAGGTTTTATGCGCTATCTGATAAAAAATCCTAGCATATTATTAACAATACTTATCTTGCCAGTATTTTGGCTGCAATTGGCGCCAAGCACCTATGTGCAAAGACCGTTGACTTGTAAAATCAATCTCCATTTAACCTTGGTAATCTGAGCGGTATAAATGCGCGCAAGTTGCTGCGTACCGCTGTTCAATCAATGGTTTAGGATGTTTAAAGCGATTTCAATAGCCAACCGTAAAAATAATATTTTTTGCGCCTACCACTTGCACAAAGTCGGGCGTAGATGAAGTCATGCTACCGTGATGTGGCGCGATAAGAACATTGTGGCGAAGCGCCTCTTTATTGCCTTCCAGCAAGTTAGCTTCTGCTTCTTTTTCAATATCTGCGCTCAGTAAAACAACTAGGCTGGGAGCCAATATTCATAAAACTTGCAGGGCAGGTAGATTTGCTTGCTGCTGTAACAAAAATGCGCCAAAAACAAAGCCTAGCACGGCGAATATCATCGCTTAGACTTTGAACGAAACCAACTTGCCATCTTCCAGTCGATATTGCCGCTGCATTTTCGCTGCCAAGCTCAGGTCATGCGTTACAACCACCAAACTAGTATTGAGACTCGCATTGATTTCTAGCAACAAATCAAAGACTTGGTTGGCAGTTACGCGATCTAGATTTCCAGTCGGTTCATCTGCCAAGATACAAGCAGGCTCGGTAACTAACGCTCTCGCAAGCGCGGCCCGTTGGCGCTCACCGCCAGAAAGCTCTCCTGGCAAATGCTCTAAACGATGCGCAAGCCCCACTTTTGTGAGCATATCTTGTGCGAATGTAAGCGCTTGCTCTTTTGGCATACGTCGAATAAACAAGGGCATAGCAACGTTTTCAATAGCGGTGAACTCTGGTAGCAAGTGATGAAATTGATACACAAAACCAAGCGATTGATTGCGAATTTCGCCTTTTTTGGTTTCAGATAAATCATTGAGCTTGTTACCGAGCAATTCCACCTCACCACTAGAAGGTGAGTCCAACCCGCCAAGCAAATGCAATAGCGTACTTTTCCCCGAGCCAGAAGCGCCCACAATTGCAATTTGTTCACCTTTGCTCACATTAAAATCAATGCCATTAAGCACAGCAACATCCAAGCCTGTGTATGTCTTGCAGAGGTTTCTACAGTGAATAATGTTACTCATATCTGAGCGCCTCAGCTGGGTTAATTTGCGAAGCTTTGTAGCTAGGGTAAAGCGTAGCGAGCAGACTTAAGATGAATGACACCACTACAACTACCGTGACATCACCCCACTCGAGCTGTGAAGGCACTTCGCTAATCATGTAGACATCTTTCGCCAAAAACTGCACATGAAATAAGCCTTCTATAAACGGCACAATGGTGCCAATGTTGAGCGCGATTAGAATGCCAATGAGCGCGCCAATGACAGTACCCATAATACCAACCAATGCACCTTGAATAATAAAAATACTCATGATGCTGCTTGGTCCAGCGCCGAGTGTGCGCATAATCGCTATATCGGCACGCTTATCTGTAACAGCCATCACCAGTGTAGAAACAATATTGATAGAAGCCACCAGCACAATAAACACCATGATGATAAACATCACGCGCTTTTCGAGCTGAATGGCTTTAAAGAAATTGGCGTGCTGCTGCGTCCAATCGTTCACATAAAATTGGCCCTTTGGGGTGAGTTGCGAACTCAATTGTGTGGCCACCTCGCTCGCATCAAATAAATCTGACAGACGCAGACGCAAACCTGTTACGTTATTGCCCATGCGATATAGCTTGGATGCATCATTCAAGTGAATGAGCGCGAGTCCAGCGTCGTACTCCTGATTGCCCACTTGAAACAAGCCAACCACCTTAAACTGCTTGATACGCGGCACCACGCCAGTTGGCGTAAACTGGCCTTGTGGCGCCATAAGCACGATTTTATCGCCGACACTTACACCGAGTAAATAGGCTAAATCTGCACCCAAGATAATATTGAATTCACCCGCTTGTAAATCAGCTAATTTACCCGCTTTCATGTGCTTGCCAATGTCAGCGACTTTTTCTTCATCGCTAGGCAAGATGCCACGCACAATTGCACCCTGCACCGCTTGGTCGAAACTCAACATACCTTGCGCAAATACATAAGGTGCGCTAGCAACTACTTTTGGTTGGGATTTGGCTTGTGCAGCAACATCTTGCCAATTACTGAGTTGGTTGCTGTTGCCAGTAATTTCGATATGCGAAGCCACGCTCAAAATGCTGTTTCGCAACTCCGTCTGAAAGCCGTTCATTACTGAAAGCACCACGATAATCGCCGCTACGCCAAGCGCAAAGCCAATAATGCTAATAAACGAGATGAGTGAAGTGAAGTGGTTTTTGCGTTTAGCACGGGTGTAGCGCAGACCAACAAACAACTCAAAAGGCAAAATTTTTCTGAGGAAATCCATAGGCGAATCTTAACAGTTTATGCTGTTAAAATTCCATGACATAGTCAAATTTTAAATAAGTAGCTCGACGTGTATCCAATCGCGTTGCTTGCCTAAAACACGACCCACAATTAATACCCGGTCTTCAGCATCTATATTGATGCGATACTCTGCACCTCGCTTGTATTCGCTGCGAGGCATAATTAATGACAATTTTCCTGATGATTTTTCTTCATTTTTTACCAGCAAAGCCTCTGTGGTTTTAAAGTGCGAAGAAATACCTTCGTACTCGTCAACAAAATAACCACTTAAAGTTTCAGACGCGGAGTCTTTACCCACACGAGATATTTGCAAAGCAACCCCATTATTTGAAATTAACTCTAGCCCAGTACGATATGTTCCATTTTTCTGTTTTTTAAGGCTCTTAATTTCTGCAATTGAGAATGTATCTTTGTCATCAGGTGAGGTATAGCCAATCAATTTACCAACCTCTAACCAGTTATTGACTTCTTTACCCAAATCCACTGCTAAGCCACTACTACTCTCATCTACTAACCACCAGTTTTCTGTACCCATCGGTACTTTTTGTTTTGATGAAATTAAATGACTTTTATTTTGCATTGCCACTTTCAGCTCAAAGGAGAAATCGCCTTTTTCCGCAACTTTAGGCGTTTGTGTCATTTGCAGCGCATATAAACGCTGATAAACTTCATGGAATCCGTGACTAACGTTCAGAAGTTTATTACTTTTATTTCTCACTTCTTTTCTACGTTGCCGCGAATAACCTTCAACGCACCACTCTGCGCGCAATTTTTTAAACAACTTCAACATCACACTTGGTGGGGCTATTTTCTCCAAGCCGAATGCGGTTAAGGGTTTACCTGTATCCGCGGCACACAAATAGGCTTCAATCAAATCAGCTAAGCGTGTAGTCTTCCAGTAACGATATTCCCCAAATTTCTCAATTGCGCGAACACGCTCTGGACCACGGTCATTATCAAGCGCGATAAAAAACTGATATCGATTTAGTTTGTATTTATTTACAATCAAGGGATTGGTCGCCCAGATTTTTAAGACTTGATCCGTCAACTCTATTTGCAAACGGCTAAAATTGCCCTTTTGCAGGGTATCCAGCATAAAACCACGCTTTAATAACGCCGCAATACTGGTTTCTTTAATTTGATAGTTATATAGAAACAGATTCTTATTCAAAATTGCCAAATTTTCAGCATATTTGATGACATTGTGAACATTTGTCCAAGTACCAATTGGTGCTGGTTGATCGTCAAAATAGCGCCATTTAGCCATCATAAATGTAGCGTTTAAAAAACGTGCCAATATCAAATTGATTTGATCATCGTTTATTTTTAATTTGCTTTGATTTTGATAAGTCTCAAAAAACTGGCTGTAATTGACATAAAGCTGTCTCTGATACGTCATCACAACATTGTGAATCTCAGACTCTGAATCTCTATTAATTTTGTTTGAAATCAGATATTTATGCGTAATTTTCTTCACGCTTTGATAAGTGTTTTGATCAATTTCGAGAATAATTTCAATTTTATTCTTTAAGTTTGCGACGTCAGAAAAGTCTATTTTAGATAGCCGACGTTTGGTTTCGGAAAGCGCTTCAAGCGCACCCATTTCGGAGAGCGTGTTCATCCAACCAAGATTTTGTTGAGAATCTTGGGTATGAAAAGCGGACTGAATCTTGTGCATCACATTAAACAACATTGCCTGCAACTCCTACATAAAATCTACAATACGTAATTGCTTTTGCAAGTTGCGTACCAGATTTTACTAAGCGTTGCTTTTCCCCTGATTTAACGAATACTTGTAATAATTTTTTTAACTCCTGCTAAAATTACACTATGTTTACAGGAATAATACAAGCGACAGGTCAAATTGATGCATTAGAACGCACAGGTGATGACTTAAAGTTAGTGATAAACGCTAAAAATTTAGGGCTTGCGGACGTAAATGAGGGCGATAGCATTGCGGTGAATGGCGTGTGTTTGACGGCAACTGCCATTACCAGCTCGCATTTTGCAGCACATGTTTCAAAAGAAACTCTAGGCGTGACGACAAGTTTAGATGGCAATTCAAATGTGAACTTAGAAAAAGCATTGCGTTTAGGTGATCGACTTGGCGGACATTTGGTGAGTGGTCATGTCGATGGTGTTGGCAAAGTGACACGTTTTGAGGGGCTAGGGAATTGCTGGCTATTAGCGATTGAAGCGCCCTCGGTACTCTCAAAATATATTGCCAAAAAAGGTAGTATTTGTGTGGATGGCGTGAGCTTGACGGTGAACACTGTTGTGCGCAATACCTTCACTATCAACATTATTCCTCATACGTTACAAAACACCACGCTCGCCAATTTAAAAATTGGAGATAACGTGAATTTAGAAATCGACCAAACGGCTCGCTACTTAGAACGTTTGGCAGAGTGGACATTGGAAAATAATTAATGCCGCATCGTTTTATTAGCACAATAACTGACATTATTGCAGACATCAAAAGCGGAAAAATGGTCATTCTTGTCGATGACGAAAACCGTGAAAACGAGGGTGATTTTGTAATTGCTGCTGAATTCGCCACCGCCGAGCATGTCAACTTTATGGCCAAGTTTGGACGCGGACTTATTTGTTTGACGCTCACCGAGGAACGCTGCAAAAAGCTCGACTTACCGCCAATGGTAGAAAATAACGGCTCGCGCTTGGGCACCAATTTTACTTTATCAATTGAGGCTGCAAAGGGCGTTACCACTGGGATTTCAGCTGCAGACCGCGCTACGACTATTAAAGCGGCGATTGCAAAAGATGCCAGCGCCAGCAGCATTGTCAGCCCAGGTCACGTGTTTCCGCTTACCGCAGTGAATGGTGGCGTACTGGTGCGCGCAGGGCACACCGAGGCAGGTTGCGATTTAACCGCGCTAGCCGGTTGCCAACCTGCCAGTGTGATTTGCGAAATCCTGAAAGATGATGGCGAAATGGCGCGCCTGCCAGATTTGGTTGAAATTGCGCATAAGCACGGCATTAAAATTGGCACAATCGCGGATTTAATTCGCTACCGCAGTGAAAATGAAAAGATTGTTGAGCGCGTCGTCGAGCGAGTAATTAAAACCCCTTTTGGCAATATGAATTTAATTGCTTATCGAGACAAAATTTCGCAAGAAACACATTTGGCCATTATCAAAGGTAGCCCAAACGCCGAAACAGAAACTTTGGTGCGCGTGCACGAGCCTTTATCCGTATTTGATCTGCTTGATAGCAGCAATCGCACGCATAGCTGGAGCGCGCTTGATGCTCTGAAAGCCTTGTCTGAAAAAGCTTCTGGCGTGTTGGTATTTTTGTATCATGGCGAATCTGGGCTTGATTTGGTTGAACGTATTTCTCACGCAGATGAACCGATTCTTTATCACCAAGAGCTTCGTACTTATGGCATCGGCTCACAAATTTTACTAGATTTAGGCGTGCGCAAAATGCGTTTGATGGCAACCCCACGAAAAATGCCGAGCATGGATGGTTTTGGTTTAGAGATTACGGGATATTTGGAACCCCAAAAAGCTGCTGCAAAATAATGTCAATAAGACGACGATTGATCGCAGCTTGTTCAAAATTTCAAATAAGTTATGCTAGAATGCGGGCTATTGGAAAACATTAATTTAACAGGTCAGTTTCTCATCGCGATGCCCAGCATGACTGACCCATATTTTTCAAAAACACTCACCTTTATTTGCACACATAACCAAGACGGCGCTATGGGCGTTGTTATAAATCGTCCTATCGAACTTGATGTGGCAAGCTTATTCAAACAAATGAAGCTGGAGATTGAGTTTTCTCCATTTCTTGAAAACCCGCTGTATTTTGGTGGTCCAGTACAACAAGAGCGTGGCTTTATTTTGCACACCCCTCACGCTGAATACAATTCAACCCTTATCGTCAACAACAGCATTGCGCTTACAACCTCTAAAGATATTTTAGAGGCTGTTGCGCAGCAAGATGCGCCTGAGAAAATACTGATAGCATTGGGCTATGCTGGCTGGACGGCTGGTCAGCTTGAGGATGAAATAGCGAACAACGCTTGGCTCAACTTAGAAACACCGCAAATTAATGCGCTTCACGCGCTTATCTTTGATACGCCGAATGCTGATAAGTTTGATTTGGCCATGCGAATGATGGGGCTTAATTTGGCCAATTTATCTGATGTTGCGGGGCACGCCTAAATGATTGCCGAAAAACAAGCACTAAGCCAAAGCCACTTGCCTATATTGGAAAGAAGTTACCCTAATATTGCAGGCACGATAATGGCGTTTGATTTTGGTGAAAAGCGCATTGGTGTTGCAACGGGTGAAACCATGCTAAAAGCGGCTCACGCATTGACGACCATTGAGTCAGAATCAAACGATGTGCGCTTTGCTGAAATTGGAAAATTGATACAAGAATGGAAGCCAAGCTTGCTTGTTATAGGCCTACCCACGCATTTGGATGGTACAACGCATCACCTAACGCATCTATCCAAAAAATTTGCTCAGCGACTTGAAGGTAGATTTAATTTGCCTGTAATCATGATAGATGAGCGCCTAAGTTCGGCAGAAGCTGCCCAACAACTGAGCCAAGCGGGCCTTACCGCGAAACTGCAAAAAGGCATGATTGATGCTGTTGCAGCACAAGTCATTTTACAATCTTATTTTGACAACTTGCCTACAAATGAATAATCCCCAACTTGATAAAAATGGAGAACTTAAGCACTTGTTGTCAATTGAGGGTTTACCTAAAAAGATTCTAACGCAAATATTAGATAAGGCTGAAACCTTTGTTGGCGCGGCTGAGCGTGATATTAAAAAAGTATCCTTACTGCACGGAAAAACTGTTTGCAATATTTTCTTTGAGAACAGCACCCGTACTCGCACTACTTTTGAAATCGCTGCCAAGCGTTTATCTGCCGATGTTATTAATTTAAACGTTGGCACTTCCTCGCAATCCAAGGGTGAGACTATATTAGATACAGTTGATAACCTCATCGCGATGCACACCGACATGTTTGTAGTGCGTCACAGCCAAAGCGGTGCTGCTCATTTAATCGCGCAACATGTACCACATGGCATTAGCGTTATCAATGCCGGTGATGGTCGCCATGCACACCCCACTCAAGGCTTGCTCGATGTATTTACCGTACGCAAATATAAGCCAGAAATGCACAATCTACGCGTCGCTTTGGTTGGGGATATTTTGCACTCGCGCGTTGCCCGCAGTGAAATCCATGCGCTCACGACATTGGGAGTACCTGAAGTGCGCGTGATTGCACCAAAAACATTGCTTCCTGCGCATGTTGAGAAACTTGGCGTACAGGTTTACCATGATATGAACGAAGGCCTAAAAGATGTGGATGTCATTATGATGTTGCGCCTTCAAAGCGAACGCATGACAGGAGCAATGTTACCTAGCGCACAAGAATATTTTAAAACTTACGGTCTTACACTAGAAAAACTTGCACTCGCGAAACCAGATGCTATTGTGATGCATCCAGGCCCGATGAACCGCGGAGTAGAAATAGACTCGCGCGTGGCGGATGGCAAGCAATCGGTCATATTACCTCAGGTCACCTACGGGATTGCTATTAGAATGGCTGTGATGGCGATTTTAGCTGGAGGTAAGGCATGAAAGTACTCATAAAAAATGGGCATGTGATAGACCCAAAAAATAACATCGATGCCAAGCATGATGTATTTATTGCAGACAGCAAAATCGCCAGCGTGGGCAAAGCTCCTGATGGCTTTATCGCAGACCAAGTAATTGATGCTAAAGGATTAATTGTTTCACCTGGCTTCGTGGATTTAAGTGCGCGCTTACGTGAACCTGGCTCGGAATACAAAGCTACACTTAAAAGTGAACTCCAAGCCGCTGCAGCTGGCGGGGTAACTAGCCTTGCATGTCCGCCAGACACCGACCCAGTCTTAGATGAACCTGGACTGATTGAGATGCTAAAGCTACGTGCAAGGCGTGTCAACTTAGCGCGCATTTACCCAATCGGCGCCTTGACACAAAAACTTGCAGGCAAAGCAATTACTGAGATGTTTGAACTGACAGCAGCAGGCTGTGAGGGTTTTACCCAGTCCGATAATCCCATTGTAGATACACAAGTATTGTGGCGCGCGTTTGAGTACGCTGCGACGTTTGGCTACACGCTATTTTTGCGCCCAGAAGAGCCCTTTCTTATCGCCGATGGGGTGGCACATGATGGTGAAGTAGCAAGCAGACTTGGTCTAAAAGGAATTCCATCCGCTGCAGAAAGTTTGGCAATTTCGACAATTTTAAGAATTGCCTCTGAAACTAAAACCAAAATTCACCTATGCCGTATTTCTACTGCTGAAGGAGTAGATTTAGTGAAACAAGCCAAGCGAAATGGCCTTGCCGTTAGCGCAGATGTCAGTGCACATCACCTTCACTTAACTGAGCATGATATTGGTTTTTTTAACGCGCTTGCACACCTTAAACCACCACTTCGCAGTACACGCGATAAAGAAGCGCTTTGCAAAGGGTTGAAAGACGGCACGATTGATGCAGTATGCTCCGACCACACACCTGTAGATGACGATGCAAAATTATTACCATTTGCCGAGGCTGAAGCTGGGGCAACAGGCTTAGAACTGCTGTTGCCTTTAACACTTGCCTGGAGCAACAATAGCAAAACGCCCCTTACCGATGCAATCGCTAAAATTACCTGTTCACCTGCGACAATATTAGGAATTAAAGGTGGTCATTTAAGTATTAATGCAAGTGCAGATGTCACTATTTTTGATCCTGAACAAACGTGGAAAGTGGAGCCGATTGCACTTAAAAGTCAAGGTAAAAATACGCCTTTTATTGGTTTAGAAATGATGGGGAAAGTCCACTTCACCTTACTTAATGGGCAAATTACCTATCAAATTTAGCTGGTTTTTATAAGAAAATAAAACAAAAGATACTTGACGTAAAATTAAAACGCGCCGATAGTTGCCATTTAGTAATTTCTAGTAGTTTTGTCTTCGTTAAGTCATTAATAATAGGGGAGTAAAAATGAGTTCAATTTTTGGATGTTGTTTGTGGCCGTTTCTGTTAGGTGTGCTTCTTGGCTGGTTGGCAAACTGGCTGATGTGCAGAAGCTGTTGCAAGGCAAAACCTGCCGAACCTATGATGACTAACACGCCTACACCTCCCGCCGCAAAAATGGCTGAAGTGCCAACCGCTTCTGTTGCAGCTCCAGTTGCGCCTGCAATGAAAGCAGCGCCTGTAGCAAAACCAAAAGCTGCTGCCAAACCAAAAGCAGTTGCCAAACCAAAAGCAGCACCTAAAGCGGCTAGCATTAATTTAGCAGCGGCGAAGGCGGCTGGTTTTAGTATGAAAAATGCTGACGATCTTACAGTTATTGAAGGTATCGGACCCAAAATTAACGATTTATTCAAGGCAGCAGGTCTAAAAACCTTTGCACAAGTGTCAAATGCCACCGTGCCACAAATGCGCGACATTTTAGACAAGGGCGGCTCACGCTTCCGTATTGCTAACCCTGGCACATGGGCACAACAGGCAGAATTAGCCAATAGCAACAAATGGACTGAGCTTAAAAAATTGCAGGATGAGCTTTCTGCTGGCCTAAAAAAATAACATAAGGTGACCAAAATGCAAAACGATCAATCGAGTTATTCTCGCTGGAGTTTTATAGTAGCGCTGATTCTTGCCTTAATTTTATTGTGGATGTTAATCTCCGGGAAAGGTCCTAGTAGTAGTTGTTGCGCACCTGCAGCAATGCCACAAGGCCGAACAGAAGCTATTGCACCTGCAGCTGCAGCTTCACCTGCTGAAGCCTTTCATTTTTCTGCAACCAGTACAGATTTTACAAATACTGGTAGCACTAATGCTGAATGGGCGACTAAAGCCGACGCTCTGAAAGCGATGCTTAGTGGTGACATGAAAGCAGAAGGAGATGAGAAAAGCGTGACGATAACTGGCATGGTGGATAGTGATGCTACCAAACAGCAAAAAGGCACTGAGGCTCAAGCGTTTTTTGGGTCAAGCGTAAGCGTGGATAATCAGCTCACCGTCAAAGCTGCAGAAATGAACGGTGTTGCACCTCCCCCAGCAGCCAAACTTTACTTTGATACAGGAAAAACAGCTCTCAAATCAACAGCAAGTAGTGAGTTAGCGCCTATAGTCGATTGGTTAAAAGCCAATGCAAATGCTAAAGCCATCATCTCAGGTTTTCATGACCCGCGTGGCGATCAAACATTTAATGAACTGCTCGCAAAAAACCGCGCAAAAGCAGTGCGTGAAGCACTTAAGGCGGCTGGGATTGATGAAGCCAGAATAGAAATGCGCAAACCACAAAATATCGAAGGTGGGGCAGACCTAGCAGAAGCAAGGCGCGTAGAAGTTTCAGTCGAGTAATTATTTAGCAATAAAAAAGCCGATGAGTTTACTCATCGGCTTTTTTATTGCTAAACCATGCCTAAATGATCCAACCCCGCTGACATATCTCGGTCTTTAGAGTCTTTGCCTTCTAGCTTAATCTTCAAGCGTAAATCATTTACCGAATCTGCATTACGCAAAGCGTCCTCGTAACTAATTTGCCTAGCTTCATGCAAATCAAACAAGGCCTGGTCAAAAGTCTGCATACCTAGCTCACGAGAGCGACTGATAATCTCTTTAATTTCATGCACATCCCCTTTAAATATCAAATCTGAAATCAAAGGTGAATTGAGCATGATTTCAATGGCTGCAGCCCGTCCAATGCCATCAATTTTTGGTATCAGTCGTTGCGAAATAAACGCACGAATGTTAAGTGACAAGTCCATTAATAACTGGTGTCTACGCTCTTCAGGGAAAAAGTTGATAATACGATCTAACGCTTGGTTCGTGCTGTTTGCATGCAAGGTGGCCATACACAAATGGCCTGTCTCCGCAAAAGCAATTGCATAGTCCATTGTTTCGCGATCGCGAATTTCGCCAATCAAAATCACGTCGGGCGCTTGGCGTAAAGTATTTTTAAGTGCTATATGCCAATTATCAGTATCCACGCCTATTTCACGCTGGGTAATGACACAATTGATGTGGTCATGAACAAACTCAACTGGATCTTCAATGGTAATAATATGGCCATAACTATTCTCGTTACGATAGCCAATCATCGCCGCCAAGGATGTAGATTTACCCGAACCAGTACCTCCCACAAAAATCACCAAACCACGCTTGGTCATGGCAATGTCTTTTAAAACGTCGGGCAAGCCGAGCTCTTCAAATTTCGGAATTTTGGTGGTGATGGTTCTAAATACCAAACCTGTAGAGCCGCGCTGAATAAAAGCATTCACACGGAAGCGCGCTACCCCAGGAATGCCAATCGCAAAATTACATTCATTCGTTGCGTCAAATTCTGTGGCCTGTTTGTCGTTCATAATAGAGCGGGCTATTTCTCGCGTCTGCTGAGCTGTTAGTACTTGTGCGCTTATAGGCGTTACTTTTCCATCCACTTTCATGGCAGGCGGAAACCCAGTGGTGATAAACAAATCCGAAGCTTTTTTGCCCATCATTAATCTGAGCAAATCAAATACAAACTTTTCGGCCTGACCTTTTTCCATAACGCTATCCTAACAAATTTTTACCATGAGTTAACCCATGATAGATTCTTTATTCGAAGCTTTTCCTCTCGCCTCGGAAACAGAAATAATATTGCGGCGCACCAAGTCTTGCAAGTTTTGATCCAGCGTCTGCATACCAATATTCTGTCCTGTTTGAATCGCAGAATACATTTGTGCCACTTTATTTTCACGAATTAAGTTTCGAATTGCAGGTGTGCCAATCATAATTTCATGCGCAGCTACGCGACCTTGCTCGTCTTTAGTTTTGCATAAAGTTTGTGAAATTACAGCACGCAGAGACTCTGAAAGCATCGATCGCACCATGTCTTTTTCTGCTGCTGGAAATACGTCCACAATACGATCCACTGTTTTTGCAGCAGAGCTCGTATGCAATGTACCGAATACCAAGTGCCCCGTTTCTGCAGCAGTCAACGCCAACCGAATCGTCTCCAAGTCACGCATCTCACCCACCAGAATCACATCAGGATCCTCACGCAGCGCAGATCGCAATGCATTTTGGAATGAAAGAGTATGCGGCCCAACCTCACGTTGGTTAATGAGACATTTTTTACTGGTATGCACAAACTCGATCGGATCTTCTACGGTTAATATATGCCCCATTTCATTTTCGTTAATATAATCAACCATTGCAGCCAGCGTGGTGGACTTACCCGAGCCGGTCGGCCCTGTCACCAACACGATACCGCGTGGAGTATCTGCAATTTCTTTAAAAATAGCTGGGCAATTTAACTCTTCTAGCGTTAAAATTTTCGATGGAATCGTACGAAAAACCGCACCAGAGCCACGTTGCTGGTTAAAGGCATTCACGCGGAAACGCGCTAAATTTGGAATTTCAAACGAAAAGTCACATTCCAAGGTTTCTTCATAAATTTTACGTTGGCCATCGTTCATGATGTCATACACCATATCGTGCACTTGCGTATGATCCATCGTAGGTACATTAATTTTACGCACGTCTCCGTGCACACGAATCATAGGCGGCAGGCCTGCAGAAAGGTGCAAATCTGAAGCTTTATTTTTAACCGAAAAAGCTAGTAAATCTGAAATATCCACAATCGACTCCCAATATATTTTATAATCTAGCGTAAACTTAAGACTTTACATAAAGTATATTCTTTAAGATACTTGAATTATGACCATAATTTCCGATTCCTTGCAAGCTATTCACGCAAATATTCTTGAAGCGCAAAACGCCGCAAAACGCGCTGATATTGTCCAGTTATTGGCTGTTAGCAAGGCACAGGATGCCGAAAAGGTGCGCGAAGCCTACCTTGCGGGGCAATCGATGTTCGGTGAGAACTATGTACAAGAAGCGATTAACAAGCAGGCACTGTTGGAAGATTGCAACATTGAATGGCATTTTATAGGGCCAATTCAGAGTAACAAAACTCACTTGATTGCACAGCATTTTTCTTGGGTTCATTCTGTAGACAGGTTAAAAATTGCGATGCGCCTTTCAAGCGCGCGATCATCAAGTGCGCAAGCGCTTAACGTATGCATTCAAATCAATAGTAGTGATGAGATCACCAAAAGTGGTGTGGATATAACTGCAGCTACTAGGCTAGCAAGTGAAATTTGTAAACTACCAAATCTAAAATTGCGAGGCCTGATGGCGATTCCAGCACCAACTACCGAGATTGCAAAACAACATGCTCAATTTAAAGTAGTAAAAAATGTATTTGTAGAATTGCAACAAAAAGGTTTTGAGTTAGACACCCTTTCTATCGGTATGTCGAACGATTACATGGCGGCAATACAAGAAGGTGCTACCATAGTACGCATCGGGTCTGCTATATTTGGCGCTAGATCAACGCATTAGTGCGATGTAATAAACATAAACAAGAGTAGATAATGAAATTAACTTTTATTGGCGGCGGCAATATGGCGACTGCATTAATTGCGGGCCTTAAAAATCAGCAAATCATGATGTCTGATATTACAGTGATTGAGCTAGATGAGCTGAAACGCCATGAATTAACTGAAAAATATGGTGTGAATATAAGCAGTCATATTGTTGACGCTATCTCGAGTGAATCAATTTTGTTAGCGATAAAACCACAGCAATTACCAGCACTTGCTAAAACGCTGGCGCCAATGTTAAACAACCAGCTGATTATTTCTATTGCTGCGGGTATACGCATCGCTGATTTAAGTCGCTGGCTTGGAAACTATCAAACCATCGTGCGCTGCATGCCTAATACACCGGCACAAATCCAAGAAGGTGTCACTGGCTTATATGCAATGCCAAAAGTTTCTCAAACACAAATGGAAACTGCTGAACGAATTTTAAGCGCAGCTGGCAGTACGCTTTGGCTAGATTCTGAAGAAAAATTAGATGCAGTTACTGCCATTTCAGGTAGCGGTCCTGCATACGTGTTTTATTTTATCGAAGCACTACATGAAGCTGCCACAAGTTTGGGCTTAACTGAACAAGAGGCGAAACAATTGAGTCTTGCCACGTTTAAGGGCGCGAGTTTATTGGCTGAAAGCAGCAGTACGCCAATAGCCACCTTACGAAGCCAAGTCACCTCAAAAGGTGGCACTACGGAGCAAGGTTTGCTAAGCTTAGAGAATAGCAAGGTAAAGCAAGCGATAATTCTCGCGGCACAGAAAGCCTGCGAGCGCGCAAAAACGCTTGGTGATGATTTAGGGAAAGATTAATGTTTTCTTCTGCACTCAATTTTTTACTTAACACCCTCTTAAGCACATTAACGATGATGTTTTTGCTACGCTTTTTTATGCAGCTTTTTAAAACCTCGTTTTACAACCAGCTGGGTCAATTGGTGATAACACTCACTGATTTTGCGGTAAAACCGGCACGTAAATTTATTCCAAGCTGGAAAAAAATCGACCTCTCAACCCTGTTTTTAGCTTTTATCACGCAGTTTATACTGCAACTTGGTATATTGTGGCTTAGAGATTTTCCATTTGCTGTTGCTGACAACTCAATCTGGCCAAGCCTAGTTGGCATGACTTTGCTTGGCGCTATACGTGCAACTTTAGATTTGTTCTTTTATGCTATTTTGTTGCAAGTGATTTTAAGCTGGGTTAACCCACACACGCCAATTGCACCCGTATTAAATGCGTTGACTAAGCCTATTCTCGGTCCGATACAGCGCATTATACCAGTTGCTAATGGTATTGATTTCTCACCCGTCGTCGCACTTATTTTATTGCAAATGCTGAATATCTCTGTGATAGCAGCACTCGCAAAATTTATGCTGTCTATTTACTAACGCTTACCACTAAAGTTTATTTAATGGATAACTTATCAACAGCCACTCCACTACAAGGCAAAGTCAACGAGTATCAGGCTTGGCGCACTGGCTTAATCACTACAATTACGGCTTATCGGGACTGGCTAGCTAGCAGTGCTTTTAGTGACGGGGTAACCGAGTTACGTTTGCACGATATCCTAGAAACCCTTAAGCGCGATCAATTGGTTGTTGTCTTTTTAGCTGAGTTCTCTCGCGGAAAAACAGAGACTATTAACGCCTTATTTTTCTCCGATTTTAACCAACGTTTACTACCAAGCGAGGCAGGACGCACAACCATGTGCCCTACCGAGATTTTTTGGGACGAAAGCGACGAGCCATCAATTAAGCTTTTACCTATTCACACACGTGAAAGCAAGGATGCACTCACTTACTTAAAAACTATTCCTAGTATTTGGGAAAAGTTTAGACTGGATACAACTTCACCGGATGCAATGAAAGCCACTTTGCAGAAATTAATCGAAGAAATTGACGTTACGCAAAGTGAGGCAGAGTCACTAGGTTTATGGAATCCAGAAGATACCAGCATGGTGAATTCGCTCAAACAAATAGGACGAGTAAAAGTCCCTGCTTGGCGTCACGCGATGATTAATTTTCCACATCCGCTTCTCAAAAGTGGCTTAGTGGTGATAGACACACCCGGATTGAATACGCTGGGCGCAGAACCTGAATTGACCTTGAGCATCATCCCGAGTGCGCATGTGGTGCTATTTTTAACTGCTACCGATAGTGGCATTACCAAATCGGACATGAGTATTTGGAATGAGTATATTAAAGGCCGTGCCAAACATAAAATTGTGGTGATGAATAAAATTGATATCTTGTGGGACGAAATGCGTCCTAAACAAGATGTGATTAACGAGATTGACCGACAACTCAACGTAACAGCTCACCAGCTAGGTATGGCTCCTGAAAATGTATTTGCCATTTCTGCACAAAAAGCATTGGTCGCAAGAATCAAAAAAAATAGTGAACTACTCAATGAAAGTCGCATTTTAGAGCTTGAACAGATGCTGGGTAACCAAATGATTCAAGCTAAACATGAAATTTTTGGTAGAACCGTCGCCAATGAATGCAGCGATATGATTAAAAACTCGCGCAAATTATTACAGCAACGGGTTTCAAACGTACGTGCCCAATTAGCGGAGTTGAAAAGTTTAAGGGGTCAAAACTTCGACAATTCTAGACACATTTTAAACAAAGTAATGGCTGATAGAAAACGTTATGAAGCAACAATCCCAACTTTTAACCATGCCAACGAAAAAATAACCCGGCTTGGACAAAAGTTATTACGCCATCTAAGTGTTGCTTATCTAGATAGCTCTATTGCGGAAAGCCGCCAAGAAATGGGTGACAGCTGGACCACAATGGGCTTGAATCAAGGCATGCGCAACTTAATGAAGCAGGCCATTGATCTTGCTGCTCACGTCTCAAAAGAAAGCAAAACAATCCAGAAGTTGGCAGAAAATATCTATAGAGTTTTTGAAGATCAGCATGGATTTGATTTTTTCGATACGCCTGAACTCAACATGACAGAATTTTTGAGCAATATGCGTGCGCTGGAAAAAATTACTGATGATTTTTGTAAAGACCCTGTGAATGTGCTCACAGAAAAGCACTTTTTAATTCGCCGATTTTTTATGGGATTAGGCACTCAAAAACAAAAAATATTCGAACAAGCCAGCAAAGATGTTGATCATTGGCTACAAGAGGTACTTAGCAAGTTAAAAGTGCAAATGGCTGAACATAAAAACACGTTAGATTCACGCATGAATAACTTGATGGAGGCAAAAACAAGCGCAGAGGCTGTAGACAACCAACTTGCGCTCGTAGAGAAGGAATATGTACTAATTACAAACGAAAGTCAGGCACTTGATACTATGTTACTTCACTTAATTACATCGGTTAAACCTGCAGTGAAAGCGAGGATGGTAGATAAAAATAGCTTTGGATTGGATAAAACAATGCAAATGCCAGATTTGCCGTTTTTAAATGTCCCGGTTGCACAAGCTCCAACACCTTCAAGCTAGCTCCAAACTACATCAAATTCCTCACGGGAATACTGGCTATCAGCTAGCAGTGTCACACGCTTATTGATAAAGTCAGATAAATTTGCCAAGCTTTGTGATTCTTCGTCCTGCAATAAGTTAATTACACTTGATGATGCAATCACTTTAAATTCTTTTGCGTCAAATTGTTTAGATTCTCGCATCAACTCACGCATGATTTCGTAAGCAATCGTCTGCGCCGTTTTGTATGCGCCTCGGCCCTGGCAAACCTCGCAAGGCTCACATAACAAGTGCGCTAAACTCTCTCGAGTCCGTTTGCGCGTCATTTCCACCAAGCCCAGCGGCGTAAAGCCGTTTATTCCAGTACGAGCACGGTCCAAGCTCACGGATTTTTTGAGCTCCTCAAGCACTTTCTCACGCTGTTCATCTTCGTCCATATCGATAAAATCGATAATGATGATGCCGCCTAAGTTACGCAATCTAAGCTGGCGCGCAATGGATTGTGCAGCCTCTAAGTTGGTTTTAAAAATGGTATCTGATAGATTTTTACCACTCACAAAGCTGCCTGTATTGACATCGACAGTAGTCAAAGCTTCGGTTTGGTCAAAAATTAAGTAGCCTCCAGACTTAAGTTCCACCTTGCGTGACAGCGCATTTTGAAACTCTTTTTCGATATTATAAAAATCAAAAATCGGCCGTTCGCCTTGGTAATGCGTTAGCGGTTTCAACGCTTTTGACACATAAAGCTCGGCAAAATCCTTCATACGCGCATACGTTTCTTTAGAGTCAACCCTAATGCTCACAGTATCGTCATTTACTACATCACGCAAAATGCGCCTTGGTAGGCTTAAATCGTAAAATATCAGAGAGCGCTCGCCTGCATGCTGGCTATCTTCCTGAATTTTAGCCCACACTTTTTGCAAGTATTCGATATCTGCCAAAAGCTCTTCATCGGTCGCGCTCTCACTCATGGTGCGGATAATAAATCCGCCAGTGCGCTCAGCTGGAAGCAGTCCCAGCAAACGATTTCGAAGTATTTCGCGTTCATCTTCATCCTCAATGCGCTGCGAAACGCCAATGTGATCTTGCATGGGCAAAAACACTAAAAAACGCCCAGCGATGCTAATTTCTGTGGTCAGTCTTGCGCCCTTAGTGCCAATCGGCTCTTTAATCACTTGCACCACTATGCTTTGTCCTTCGCGTAGCACCTCTTGAATCGGGCGCTCTGTCTGTGCTTCGTCTTCCAGACGACACTCCATGATATCCGCAGCGTGCAAAAATGCTGCGCGTTGCAGACCAATTTCCACGAATGCTGACTGCATACCTGGCAATACACGCACGACTTTTCCGCGATAAATATTACCCACAATACCCAGCGATGAACTGCGCTCAATCAGCAGCTCCTGTGCCACGCCCTGCTCCAACACTGCCACCCGTGTTTCTTGGGGTGTCACATTAATTAAAATTTCTTGTCCCAATATTTCACTCTTTTACTAAAAATTATTTTTGTAACATCTGATTAATAAGCTTTACCGTCTCATACAAAGGCAAGCCCATCACACCACTATAGCTACCCTGAATATGTTTTATCCAAGCGCCCGCCTTGCCTTGTATCGCATAACTGCCTGATTTATCACGATGTTCACCTGTTGAGATATACGCCTTTATAATCTCTTCACTCAGCGGCATCATTTCGACCAATGTGGTACTTAACAACACTTTTACTTTTTTGCGAAAACTGACAGCAATCGCGGTAGGCACCTCATGCGTGCTTGCTGATAGTTTTTTAAGTATTTTAAATGCCTCTTCATCATTCGCTGGCTTGCCCAAAATCTCACCGTTTAAAGCCACAATAGTGTCCGCAGCCAATAGTGGCATATAGCTATACTCACTTTTTAAAATTTTACTTGCAGCATCTGCCTTTTCACGTGCCAATCGCTTCACGTAATTCTCAGGTTGCTCGTTGGCTCGTGGCGTCTCATCAATATCTGTCGGCAAGGCAATACAGTCAATACCAACCTGTTTAAGCAATTCAACCCGACGCGGACTGCGCGAGGCTAAAATAATCATTTGCACATTATTTTGTTTCACTGTTATACCCAACTTTATTCTTGAAAATTCACCCACGCTTACGCTACTTTAATTTACTATGTCTAAATTACCAAACAATAGTTTTAAAATTAAAACACCTTCACAATGACCGAATACGCCCATTTAGTTAAAACCACCATCGCGCTGTTTGCCATTGTCAGCCCGCTTGGTAGCTTGCCAATGTTTATTTCTGCCACACGCGGTTGGAGCAAGCAAGACCGCGCAAAAACTGCCCGCACGGTTGCGTTTACGGTTTTTGTTGTGCTGATGGTGGCCGCATTTTTGGGCGAACGTATTTTGAACTTTTTTGGCATCAGCATTCCCTCTTTCCAAGTCGGCGGCGGCATATTGCTCATGCTTATTGCCATTGCGATGATGCATGGCCACCAAAGCGACGCGCGCCAAACCAAGGAAGAAGCGCACGATATGGAAGAGCGCGAAGTGATTGCCATTGTGCCACTCAGCATTCCCTTGATGGTTGGGCCTGGCGCGATTTCTAGCATGATTATTAGTGCGCAGCAGCACCCCACTTTCACTGGGCATTTAATGTTGGGCATTCCTGCATTTATTGTCGCGCTTAGTGCTTGGCTCACGCTGCAACTGGCAGACAATATTACGCATTTCTTGGGCAACATTGGCATTAATGTCATTACACGCTTGATGGGCTTAATTCTAACCGCAATGGCAGTTGAGTTTATCGCGCGAGGCCTGACTGGACTATTTCCACAATTAGCCGCATAACCTTAGCTTAAAATTTAGCGTAAAATAGCATTAATATTTGAAAGTACGCTTTGAAAAAACACATCTGGAAACCCAACACCACCGTTGCTGCCATCGTTGAACAAAATGGTAAATTCTTACTAGTAGAAGAAGAAACCGAGCGTGGCAACCGTTTTAACCAACCTGCTGGACATTTGGAAGACGATGAGACGCTGATTGAAGCGGTGATTCGGGAGACATTAGAAGAGTCCGCCTACGATTTTATTCCAGAGTCTTTGGTTGGCATCTACCACTGGAAGCATCCGCACAACGACACCACCTACCTGCGTTTTGCCTTTATCGGCAAGGTTTGCGCGCATTACCCAACGCAACAACTCGACGACGGCATCATACGCGCGGTGTGGATGACTGCAGATGAAATTCGCGAAAAACAACATTTAACGCGCAGTAGCCAAGTTTTGGTTTGTATTGATGATTATCTAGCAGGAAAGCGCTATCCGCTGGAAGTGATTACTAACTTATGAGTAAAAAACGTGTCGTAGTTGGCCTCTCTGGCGGTGTTGATTCATCGGTCACTGCCATGCTATTGAAACAACAAGGCTATGATGTTGTTGGTCTCTTTATGAAAAACTGGGAAGACGATGATGACGATGAATATTGTTCCAGCAAGCAGGATTTGATTGATGCAGTCAGTGTTGCCGATAAGCTTGGCATTGATATTGAAGCCGTCAATTTTAGCAAAGAATATAAAGACCGCGTGTTCGCCAATTTTTTGGAAGAATACCAAGCAGGTCGCACCCCAAACCCTGATATTTTATGTAACGCCGAGATTAAATTTAAAGCGTTTTTAGACCATGCCATGAGTTTGGGAGCAGATCTAATCGCCACAGGGCATTACGCACAGGTACGTGAAAATCCACTTAAAGCGGGTAGCTATCAATTACTAAAAGCGGACGACGGCAGTAAAGACCAAAGCTATTTCTTGTATCGTCTCAATCAGGCACAACTAAGCAAGACCCTGTTTCCACTTGGTACTTACTTGAAACGCGAAGTACGTGAAATGGCACGCCAAGCAGGTTTAATCAATGCTGAAAAGAAAGACTCCACCGGTATTTGCTTTATTGGCGAGCGACCTTTTCAGGAATTTTTACAACGCTATTTGCCCAAAAAACCCGGTGATATCAAAACGCCGGAAGGCAGGTTGGTAGGCCAACACGAGGGGTTGATGTACTATACTTTAGGGCAAAGGCAGGGCTTAAAAATAGGAGGCAGTCGCGACAGCAATGGCGAACCGTGGTTTGTCGCATCGAAAGACATGGCAAAGAACGAGCTGGTTGTGGTGCAAGGGCACGAGCACCCGCTATTAATGAATGATGGCCTAAAAGCCGGGCAATTGCATTGGATTAGTGAGGATGATCCGAAAACCAACTGGGTATATGCCGCAAAAACGCGCTACCGCCAGCCTGACGCGCCATGCGAGATTGATGCAATTAGCCAAGATGAGGTCACTATTAAATTTGGCCAACAACAATGGGCGATTACGCCTGGGCAATCTGCTGTAGTGTACGAAAGCAATGTATGCCTTGGTGGTGGTATTATCACCTCTGCAATATAATCAACTATTACTCAACGATTTAATAAGGTTAAGCAATAGGCATCGTCTCTTTAAAGCTAGGGCGTTTAATCAAAATACTATAATGTTTAGCAAGCGCAGGATAATTATCCTGCCAATTCAATTGCTTATGGCGAAAGTCCACATAAGCCAACATGCAGCCAAGCGCGATATCAGCAAGGCTGAACGTATCATTCACACACCATTTCTTTTTGGCTATATCTTTGTTTAGCACTTCCAAACCCGATGTTACTTTGCCTAATTGCTTATCGATAAGCCCTTTTGATTGCTGCTCGAGTGGCTTACGCTGTTCCATCATCGCTGCGATGGCAGCATCGCAAATGCCATCTGCAAGGGCCTCCCAGCGGCGCACTGCAATTTTTGATGTAGTATCTTGCGGAATTAAATGTGCTATTGGCGTGCGATGATCTAAAAACTCTACAATTACACGCGAATCGTAAATTACATCATCGTCATCTAAAATAAGCGTGGGTACTTTACCCAGCGGGTTATATTGCTGTATCGGGCAATCGGGATCAGATAGCACTACTTCCTGCAATGTGACATCAATATGTTTCTCAATCGCAACAATGCGTACTTTGCGTGCATAAGGGCTATTTGGCGTGTATAAAAGTTTCATTCCTCATCCAGACGTTTTTAGTATTTTTAATGCATTATAATGCAAATGATGGCCGATTCTAAAAACAGCACTCTTTTCGCAAAAAGTTACCCGCGTGGCAGCCAATCTTTTTACAATTTAGTGCGCACGCAAGTGACTTCTGCACTGGCGGAAGACATTGGAACAGGAGACCTAACAGCCGCATTAATCAAGGCTGACAGTGTTGCACAAGCAACCATAATTTCACGCGAAAGCGCTATTATTTGTGGTCAGGACTGGGTGAATGCATGTTTTATGCAATTGGATAAAGATGTTCAAATTAAATGGCTTGTGAGCGAAGGTGAATACATCAATGCCAACCAAATTCTATGTGAAATTAGCGGTAATGCTCGCGTGCTCTTGAGCGCGGAGCGTTGCGCACTCAATTTTTTGCAAACGCTTTCTGCAGTAGCAACACACACAAACGCCTATGTACAAGCGATTGTCGGCACCAAAGCGCAAATTTTAGATACCCGCAAAACATTGCCAGGCTTACGCCTAGCAGAAAAATACGCCGTAACGGTGGGTGGCGGCTTTAACCAGCGCCTCGCTTTGTATGATGGCATACTCATCAAAGAAAACCATATTGCCGCCGCAGGTAGCATCCATGCAGCTCTCAAGCATGCCTTTCAACACAATCCAAATACAAGCATACAAATTGAAGTAGAAAATTTAGATGAATTGCAACAGGCGTTGGTTGCTGGCGCCACCAGTATTTTGCTCGACAATTTCAGCTTAGATGACATGTGCAGCGCAGTAAAATCGTCACAAGGCAAAGTCTTGCTGGAAGCCAGTGGCAATGTTAATTTGGAAACGGTGCGTGAAATTGCTGAAACTGGTGTTGACCGTATTTCGATTGGCGCACTGACTAAAAATATACGCGCCATTGATTTATCCATGCGAATCAAATAGCATACCGCTGTTATGCTTAAAACAAACACCATCCAAAATAGCAAAACAAGACTTAGCCTAGGCGACGTATTGCGTATGCTGGTCAATGAAGGCAAGCTCGATAAAGTTCACGCCGAAAAGCTCTACAAAGACCGTAAACTCGATAGCTCCAACTTGCATCCAATTGTTGTCATTGGTGAGCAAAAGTGGAAAGACTTACAAACACCACACAAAGTGATGAATGTGGATTTTCTTTCTCGCTGGTTGGCGGAACAAGCTGGCGTTGAGTTTTACCATATTGACCCACTGAAATTAGATTTTACCTCTGCTGCGCAAATCGTTTCAAAAGCCTATGCCGAGCGCTTGAAAATCATGCCGATTTCTATCAAAGGCAACGAGGCCACAGTCGCCAGTGCTGAGCCTTTCCAGACCGAGTGGGTTCCTGATTTAGAGCGCGTATTAGGCATGAAAATCAAACTGGTGATGGCGAATCCGCTCGAAATTAATCGCTATTTGCCAGAAATTTACAACCTTGCCAGCTCTATTAATCAAGCCAACGCGTCCAAAATGGGACAAATTGTAGGCGTACAAAATTTCGAGCAACTTGTTGAACTAGGTAAAGACAAAAATCTTGACGCCAACGAGCAGCATGTGGTGAATATTGTCGATTGGCTTTTTAAATACGCGTTTGAACAACGTGCCAGTGATATTCATCTTGAACCACGCCGCAACGCAGGCATTATGCGCTTTCGCATCGATGGCGTATTACACCAAGTCTATCAATTACCTCCCAATATCATGAATGCTATTACGAGCCGAATTAAATTGCTCGGTCGCATGGATATGGTTGAAAAGCGGCGTCCGCAAGATGGTCGTATTAAAACGATTAGTGCTGACGGAACCGAAATTGAATTGCGTTTATCCACCATGCCAACTGCGTTTGGCGAAAAACTGGTGATGCGGATTTTTACGCCTGAAGTGATTGTGCAGGACTTTATTCAGCTTGGTTTTTCTAGCAAACAGGCCGATTTATGGGCTGAATGGACGAAGCATCCGAATGGCATCATTCTGGTGACTGGACCTACTGGCTCTGGCAAAACGACGACCTTGTACTCCACGCTTAAGCATTTGGCGACACCTGAAGTGAATGTTAGCACCGTGGAAGACCCGATTGAGATGATTGAACCTGCATTTAATCAAATGCAAGTAACCACCAATATTGGCCTGAATTTCGCCGATGGTATTCGTACCTTAATGCGGCAAGACCCCGATATTATTATGGTGGGTGAGATTCGCGATATTGAAACTGCCGACATGGCGATTCAAGCCGCGCTGACAGGACATCTAGTGCTATCAACATTACACACCAACGATGCCCCTGCGGCCATTACTCGCTTGCTCGATTTGGGTGTACCTTCATATCTCATTCATTCTACTGTGTTGGGCATTATGGCGCAACGCTTAGTGCGCACGCTTTGCCCTGCTTGCAAAGCACCTACAGAAATTAGCGATGATGAATGGAACTCTATCACCAAGCCATTTAGCGTTTCAAAACCTGCCAGCGCCATGAAAGCAGTGGGTTGTATTGATTGCAGAAACACTGGCTACCGTGGCCGAAGCGGCATTTACGAGATGCTGACAATTTCGCCAAAATTACGCAAACTTATCACGCCTATGACTGATTTAGCACAAATTAAAAATTTAGCATATCAAGAAGGCATGCAGCCTTTGATGCTGAACGGTGCGGAGAAAGTTGCAGCTGGTTTAACAACGGTAGAAGAAGTGCTCAAAGTCGCTCCGCATTTAGATATCTAAACATCACTCCACATGCGAATCAGGTTGTGGTAATTGCCAGTTAGCCGAATAACCGCCGCCGTGTCCCCCATTTCCTGACGTAGCGTAACGATTGCAGCATCCATATCAAATAGTAGCGTTCTTTGCGCATCATCGCGCACCATGCTTTGCACCCAAAAAAAACATGCCAATCGCGCGCCGTGTGTAACAGGCTTCACCTGATGCAAACTGGTTCCAGGATATAGCACCATATCTCCAGCAGGCAATTTAACGGTTTGTTGTCCATAAGTATCCTCAACAACCAGTTCACCACCTTCGTAACTTTCTGGATCTGACAAGAATAGCGTACACGATATATCTGTGCGCACATGCACACCGCTAATAGCGTGCGTTCGCACTGCGTTATCTATATGCGCGCCAAAATCCATACCGATTTGATACTGATTGAATAAGGGCGGATAGATTTTTTTAGGTAACGCTGCTGAGAAGAACAAGGCATTGCGACTTAAGGCTTTTAGCATAATTTGTCTTGCATTTTCTGCATATTCAGAGGATTCTGCCAACTGCATATTTCGCTTCACCTGTGCTGATTGCGAACCCGCAGTGACCTTACCATCCACCCAATCTGCTTGCAACAAAAGTGCACGTACTTGTACAAGCTCATCCGTATTTAATAATTGTGGAATACGCAATAACATTAAAACTTATACTCCGTGGTGATGATCGCTTGACGCCTGTTTCCTGGCACTGCAAACCCCCCATTATCATAAATCGAATCGTAGTAAGTTTTATCCAGTAAGTTTTTTACATTCAAGCGCACAGACCATTTTTTTTCCTCATACGCCACTAGTGCATCCAAGCGCGCATAACCTGGCGCCACGTTTGGGTCAAACACACCTGTTCTGAATGGACCTGAGCCAACAATAGTTTGCGCCGAGGTTTGTGTGGGGCTATAACCATAGCGCTGACCTTTGGCTTCAATGCCGCCGCCTAATTTCCATTTGCTGGTGAGTTGATAAGTACTCCACAAATTAAGCGTGGCCACTGGTGTATTACGTGCGCGCTGGCCTTCAAAACGCTTGTCTGCAAAAGTTATAAGTCCTGTAGTCGGCGAAATATTCTCTGCCGCTACCAAAATTTTAGCGTCCATCAGCGCTATGCCACCAAATACCTGCCACTTATCTGTGACACGTCCGGCCGCCTCAAACTCCAAACCATTTGTACGTCGTTTTTTGGTCAGAATCGTAGAAGTGGACTCTAAATCGGTGTTGCGCTCCCACTCTTTTGTGCTGCTGTACAAAGCCGTACGCAACGCCAAATCACCCTCAATTAGCAACCATTTGGCTCCTAATTCAACGGTCTCGCTGCGTTCTGGCGGCAATGGTGCAACGGTTAGTTGGTACAAATCCGCAGTCGGACTAAACGAATCACTATAACTTACATAATAATGCGCATCTTCCTTTGGATGCCAAGACAATCCTGTGCGATAACTGTTTTCACCATAATTTAAACTGGGGGAAGTCACGCTGGAATAATCTGCCAACATTTTGTCGTGGCGCACACCCAATAGCAGGTTCCAATTTTTGACAAACTCTATTGAATCTTGCCCGTAAATTGCGTAATTATTGGCTTTAAAAGTATTTGCAATACCAGTTACATTTTCTTTATTGTAGATGGGATTAATTGCAGTACCAATGTTTCGCAAGGCTTGACGATACGAATCTTCATTCATATATTCCACACCTGCAAGCACTTGATGCTTCATACCAGCCATCTTAAAAAGTGTACTAAAATCAGATTGTAGGGTATTCGTTTTGTATATACTTGCACGTACTTGGTTTCCACCGTTACTTAGCGTGGCGTTTGGCTCTGTAGCTGAGAGTGGTGTTTTTGCCCAATAATCGCGTTCGTATTCTGCGTGTCTAAGCTGGATTCGAAGTTGCGTATCATTGCCTATTTGATGTGTAAAAATGCCGGTGGTAATACGTGTTTCGCTGTCATCAAAATTTTTGTCCCCACCAAAAAATATCTCATCGCCCAATTTACTTGTAGGTCGCCTAGTGAGCGACGATACTGACACCAAAGCGTTGGTGTTGCCATCGGCATCATTAAAACGCACACCATAATCAGGAATGTCGTTCGTTTTAGTCGTGACGTGATTTAAAAAAAATTCATTTTCGGTTTCGATACCTACGCCAATGCTAAATGCAATGCCCTTCCGATCAAACTCTGGGCTATCTCCAGAGGCAGGGTTTGCCCGATAAGTCTCTTCGTCTCTGTCCATCACATTGACACGAATCGCCGCACTGTCGCCCAACTGCTTATTCACGTCTACTGTAATCTGACGATACCCAAACTCGCCCAAACTTGCTGTTACGACACCATCGTCTTTTAAATGCGCTATTTTGCTGACTTGATTAATCACGCCACCTGCCTGCCCACGTCCAAACAACATCGCCGCAGAACCACGTAGCACATCGATTTGCTCTAAATTGAAAGATTCTCGATTGTATTGTGCGGTGTCGCGAATGCCATCCAAATAAATATCACCAAACGTATAAAAGCCTCGCAAATTCATATTATCACCACTTCGACCGCCCTCCGCTGCGTTAAAAGTGAGCCCCGAAACATTGTGTAGCGCTTCTCTAAGCGTGCTTACTTGCTGATCGTGCATCAAAGTATTGGTAATAATCGTCACAGCCTGCGGAATATCCTGCGGGTCTTGCAGCACCTTACCCACTCTAGTTTTGGTAGCTTGGTAGCTCACCGGTGCGGCCTTAAACGCTTGCACTTCCACTTCCTCCAAGTTAATCTCAACAGGGTTTTGTTTAATGGGCTCTTCAGCCATTGCCGCAAGTGTTTTCATACTTAAAATTACGGCCAAATACAATGTTTTTGGCTTGAACTGATGTTGAATTCTTTTTGTGTCTGACTTTTTCATTTTTGTATATCTTCTGTATGTTTATTTAGATAGAATTTTCTAGCCAAACTAAAGCTCTATGCGCATTACCAGTCTGGCTGCAGCTTTTCGCATCATTTCATTCACCATCATAAAGTTATGCGCATCTAGCGTAAGCGAGATGCCACCCAACTCAAGCACTACCGTATCGCGGCGCTGGTTATAGCGTACTTTGCAATTTTCATTACCTCTTAATTTGGTCTGACCAATGAGTTTTTTCGTGTTCATTACTTAAACTTTCATGTTTATGTTGTTTAAATGATAATGATTATCATTTACAAAGTCAACACTTTGATTAAATTTAAGTAGTTAACCGCACGCAACCTTGACCAAATGACACCGAAAGGTTAATGTATAGGGTTGGAATTAATTAAATAAAATATTCGGTTTATGAATCAAATTTCTACCACCACAACCAAACAAGAAACTGAATCGCGCCAATTTACTGGCGCAGAAATCCTCATCAAATGTTTACATGAGGAAAAAGTGAAATTCGTGTTTGGATACCCAGGCGGCGCGGTGCTTAATATTTATGACGCTATTCACGGCCAAGATAAATTTAAGCACGTATTGGTGCGCCATGAGCAAGCTGCCGTGCACGCAGCAGACGGCTACTCACGCAGCACTGGAGAAGTGGGCGTTGCATTAGTGACTTCTGGCCCAGGCGCTACCAATGCTGTGACAGGCATTGCAACGGCCTATATGGACTCTATCCCACTGGTAATTATCAGCGGGCAAGTACCTACACACGCCATTGGCGAAGATGCTTTTCAAGAATGCGATACGGTTGGTATTACACGCCCCTGCGTTAAACATAACTTTTTAATTAAAGACATTGACGACATTACTACAGTAATGAAAAAGGCTTTTTATATCGCCAGCACAGGACGTCCAGGTCCTGTATTGGTGGACATTCCAAAAGACTTAACCGCTGCAATGTCGCATTTTGATTATCCTAAAACTGTGCACTTACGCTCATACAACCCGATTACAAAAGGGCATGCTGGGCAAATTAAAAAAGCTCTTAAACTTTTGTGCGAAGCAAAGCGACCGATGGTATATGTGGGTGGTGGGGCCGTTCTAGGCGACGCATCTCCTCAGTTGACCAAATTTATACAATCCCTCGGCCTACCTAACAATAGTACTTTAATGGGATTGGGCGGTTATCCCGCCACTGACAAGCAACATCTTGGTATGCTCGGGATGCACGGCACATACGAAGCCAATATGGCGATGCAAGAATGTGACGTTTTACTGGCGGTTGGTGCGCGTTTTGATGACCGCGTAATTGGCAACCCTAAAAATTTCTTGGCGCGCCCACGCACCATTATTCACATTGATATTGACCCAGCTTCTATTTCTAAGCGCGTTAAAATTGACGTGCCTATTGTTGGCGATGTGAAATCGGTACTAAATGATTTAAATGACTTAATTGCGACGCAAAAACCGAAGCAGGATACTGTTGCACTCGCCGAATGGTTTAAACAAATTGAAGCTTGGCGTAGCAAGAAATGTCTCGATTTTAAGTTAGACAAAGAGCTCATTAAGCCACAACAAGTGATTAAAAAACTTTACGAGGTGACCAAAGGCGACGCCTTTATCACCTCTGACGTTGGTCAGCACCAAATGTGGGCGGCACAATATTATCCTTTTGATAAACCACGTCACTGGATTAACTCTGGCGGCCTTGGCACCATGGGTGTGGGCTTGCCTTATGCTATGGGCGTGCAACTTGCACATCCTGACGCGCAAGTCGCTTGCGTCACTGGCGAGGCTTCTATTCAAATGTGTATTCAAGAGCTTTCTACTTGCAAACAATACCATCTGCCGATAAAGGTAATTACGCTGAACAATCGCTATATGGGCATGGTACGGCAGTGGCAAGAGTTTTTCTACGGCAACCGTTATGCTGAATCGTACATGGAGGCATTGCCTGATTTCGTAAAATTAGCCGAGGCCTATGGACATGTTGGCATGCGTGTGACCAACCCTGCTGACGTGGAAGGCGCTCTGAAAGAAGCATTTAGCCCTGCATTAAAAGAACGCCTAGTGTTTATGGATTTCATGACGGATCAATCGGAAAACGTGTTCCCCATGATTGCAAATGGCAAAGGTCTCTCGGAGATGTTGTTAGCCAATGATAATGGCGCGGAGGATTTATAATGCGCCACATTATTTCACTCTTAATGGAAAACGAAGCTGGCGCCCTTTCACGCGTTGCTGGCTTATTCTCTGCGCGTGGCTACAATATTGAATCTTTAACCGTTGCTGCAACTGAAGACCCTTCTATGTCACGCATGACGATAGTGACCAGCGGCTCAGATGAAGTGATTGAGCAAATCATCAAGCAGCTTAACAAATTGGTTGATGTGATTAAAGTGCTGGATTTGAACGACGGCAAATATATTGAGCGCGAATTGATGCTCATAAAAGTTAAGGCAACCGCAACTTACCGCGATGAAATGAAGCGTATGTGCGATATTTTTCGCGGTCGCATAATTGATGTCGCGGATGGCAGCTTTACGATTGAACTCACTGGATCCGGCACTAAACTCGACGCTTTTATCGAAAGTCTAGACAAAACTGCCATCTTAGAAACTGTACGAACAGGCGCGAGCGGCATCGGCCGCGGTGACCGCATTTTAAAAATATAAACATAAACTATTGCATTTAAAGGAAAAGAAATGAAAGTGTATTACGACAAAGACGCAGATTTAAGCATCATTAAAGGCAAAAAAGTAACGATTGTGGGCTATGGTTCCCAAGGTCATGCACACGCAGCAAATCTGAAAGAAAGTGGCGTTAATGTCACTGTTGGCTTGCGCAAAGGCGGTAGTTCATGGGCAAAAGCGGAAAACGCTGGTCATAAAACAATGGAAATTGCCGATGCTGTTAAAGATGCTGATGTTGTGATGATTTTATTACCAGATGAAACAATGGCGGGCATTTTTCATGCGGATGTTGCAGCAAACTTGAAAAAAGGCGCTGCGCTGGCTTTCGCGCATGGTTTTAACATTCACTATAATCAAATCGTGCCTCGTGCTGATTTAGATGTGATTATGATTGCACCAAAAGGCCCAGGTCACACTGTACGCTCTGAATACCTCAAAGGTGGCGGTGTTCCTACTTTAATCGCGGTGTATCAAAATACTTCTGGCAAAGCCAAAGAAATCGCATTGTCATACGCTGCAGCTAACGGCGGCACTAAAGGCGGCGTGATTGAAACTGACTTCCGTGAAGAAACAGAAACCGATTTATTCGGAGAACAAGCAGTGCTGTGTGGCGGCGCAGTTGAGTTAGTTAAAGCTGGCTTTGAGACCCTTACAGAGGCAGGCTACGCGCCTGAAATGGCTTATTTTGAGTGCTTGCATGAATTGAAATTAATTGTCGATTTGATGTACGAAGGCGGTATTGCGAATATGAACTATTCTATTTCTAACAATGCAGAATACGGAGAGTATGTGACTGGCCCTAAAGTGATTAGCGACCAAGCCCGTGCCGCAATGAAAGAGTGTTTAGCAAATATTCAAAATGGTAGTTACGCCAAACAATTCATTTTAGAAGGTCGCACTAACTATCCAGAAATGGTCGCGCGCCGCCGTTTAAATGCAGCGCACCCTATTGAGCAGGTTGGCGCAAAATTACGTTGTATGATGCCTTGGATTGCGAAAAACAAGCTCGTTGACCAAAACAAGAATTAAACTCTGAAATAAACTACAATGGGGGCAAGCACGATGCTTGCCCTTTTTTATTGAAACAACACATGTCAAAACTGTTCGTATTATTACAATACTTTCTACCCAAGCACATACTTACTGTACTTGCGGGCAAGTTCGCCAACAAACAATCGGGTAAGCTCACCACTCGCGCCATTAAATGGTTTGTCAGGCGTTACAGAGTCAACATGAAAGAGGCTGCAAACCCAGATATCGCAAGTTATGCAACTTTTAATGATTTTTTTACACGCGCACTAGCAGATGGCGCTCGTCCGCTCGCGAAGGCCGATTTTATTTGGCCTGTGGATGGCAAAATTAGCCAACTTGGCGCCATTAAAGAGGGTAGGATTTTTCAGGCAAAAGGTCGCGATTATTCAACGCTAGAACTAGTCGCAGGCAATGTGCCTCTTGCTAGTCATTTTGAAAACGGCCACTTCTCATGTTTATATTTAAGTCCAAAAGATTACCATCGCATCCACATGCCTTGCGATGGCGTGCTCAAAAGCATGACATATGTGCCAGGTGATTTGTTTTCCGTTAATCCTGCAACAGCAGAAAATATCCCCAAATTATTTGCCCGCAATGAACGTGTGGTTTGCGAATTCCAATCTGAAAAACATGGCACCTTTGCGATGGTGCTGGTAGGTGCAACGATTGTCGGCAGCATGGCTACCGTGTGGCACGACATTATTAACCCGCCGCGCATCCAAGAAACAAGCACATGGCGATACGACGGCGAAGTTGAGCTTAAACAAGGTGAAGAAATGGGGCGATTTTTACTCGGCTCTACTGTAGTTTTGCTATTTGAAAAAGGAGTAATAGAGTATAGCAAAAACTGGAAAGCTGGAAGATTAATACGGCTTGGCGAGGCTATGACAGATACAACAATTTACCTATAAAAAAACCTGCTTATTGAACTGCACCCCAAAAGTTGGACACTTTGTTCAACTAACTAAGGTGCAGTTTTCATGTCTAAGTATACAAAAGAATTAA
>JBJXDT010000018.1:0-3950 GCA_046153505.1 Methylophilaceae bacterium
AATTATGTAGGCAGTAATACAGGTGTTGATAACATAGAAGTGGGCACCAATACCGCGCAGTTTTACCAAGCATGGTTACAAAAAAACTTTTTTAGTGATCAGCTATCTCTTCTTGGCGGTTTATACGCAGTTGATACCGAATTTGACCTAAACGATAGTGCGGGTGTATTTATTAACCCTGTTGATGGTGTAAATAACGAGTTTGCGCAAAGTGGCCAAGCTGGACCACCTGCTTTTCCATTAGGTGCATTAGGTGTGCGTGTAAAATACACAACGCCTGGGCAAAATTTTTATGCAATGGGTGCGATTACTGATGGCGTTCCGGGCGACCCAAACAATGGGCATGGCACGCATATTAAATTAGGCCGAGGTGACGGTACATTTTCCATCGTTGAGTTCGGTTATACGCCACAAATAGAAGGCTTGGCTGATGGTGCAGAGTATTTTAGTAAGGCCGCAATTGGTTTTTGGGGGTATTCAGCAAAAGTTGCTGACTTAGACCCTGCAATAACTGATAAACACCGCAGCCAAGGAATTTATTTATTGGGAGAGCAAAGCTTATATGTCGAACAAGGTCATCCTGCGCAAGGGTTGGCAGGCTTTGTACGATTAGGTTTTGCCCCCGAAAAAACGCAACAAGTCGATTGGATGGGTAGTGTGGGCTTGCGTTACCATGGTATATTTGATGGCCGCGACGATGATATTGCTGGAGTCACCCTAACAACGAATCACGCCAGCAACGTATACCGTAATTTGAATGGTAGTGACCGCTATGAGACTGAGTTGGAAGTGACCTATCGCGCGCAAATCAAGCCTTGGCTTGCCTTGCAGCCAGATGTGCAATATATCATCAACCCAAATATGGATTTGAACCTAAAAGATGCTTGGGTGTTTGGTGTTAGAACAGAAGTAAATTTTTAAAGTAAGTCCCTAAATCAGCATCCATGCGGCCATCGCGGCCATCAGCAAATCTTCAATGATGGTCACGGTGCTCATGGGCAAATTGAAAACTGCGCCCAAGCAGGCGCAACGAATTTTTTGTCGATTAAGCACCGCTAAAATAACGCCAATGCTCGAGAAGCCCATGACGAAAAATGTGAGCAAGTTGGTAAAATAGGCATGCCAACCAAGCAAAATGGCGACGCCAAGGCCTAACTCGATAAATGGATAAAGGTAAGCGTATAAAGTAAAACGTTTGGCCAGCAAATCATACATTGCATAGCTGCTGGCAAAACCTTTTAAATCGAGTAGTTTGAAGAATGAAAAAACCAAGAAAAAGCCAGCCATAAAATTAGGCATCCAGCGGTGTAATACAAACTGCCCATTTACAAACTCTATTGCAAAAGTGACCAACAGGATATAGCCAAACACTAATAGCAGCGGCTTGTAGGTGGCTAGCCAGCTTTTCTCCATAGCTGTTACATGGTCCACAATCGGCTCTGTTTGTATGGCAGAGAGCATGTAATGACCAACATTTGCCAGAGCAGTGTTAAGGGCGGCTATATCCAAACTGGAATTAGTTAATACGGCTTCTGCAGGATCAAGGGTGACTTCTACTTTTTCGGCAAATTGGCTTAAGGTGGTTTTAACGCGGTTAACACAACCGCCGCAAGTCATGCCAGATACTTGAAATTTAGCTATACTCATCACATACCCAATCGGTTCAGATAAATACTATATGACGTTAAAGGCATAATATGCAATATCTAATTCTAAAGTATTTAGTCACGGCTGGCGTTGTCGTGCTTGTTTCGGAGCTTGCTAAGCGTAGCGATAAATTGGGTGGTTTAATCGCAGCGTTACCGCTGATTACCTTGTTAACCTTAGTTTGGCTTTATCTCGAAAAGCAGCCAACAAGCAAATTAGCAAACCATGCTTATTACACTTTTTGGTATGTTATTCCGACACTCCCAATGTTTTTGTTATTTCCTCATCTGTTGGCAAAGTATTCATTTTGGACATCATTAGTGATATCGGTTTTATTCACAATTTTGATTTTTATTGTATATGTAGCGGTCTTGAAGCGTTTTGACATTCATTTAATGTAAAAAAAGCTTTTTAATCAACCAATTGACGCGTAAAATGCGCGTCTCTATGGAAATGTACACCAGCCTGCTCGCCAAGCCCATACACACCTATCGCCCTTATTGGGCCAAGCGGTTTGGTGGGGCACCTATGCTTCCGATGAGTCGCGCCGAAATGGATGCCCTCGGGTGGGATAGTTGCGACATTATTTTGGTGACTGGCGATGCATATATCGACCACCCCAGCTTTGGCATGGCGCTTGTAGGGCGTTTACTTGAGGCACAGGGATTCCGTGTTGGCATGATTGCGCAGCCGGACTGGCAAAATGCCAATGCATTTAAAGCGTTGGGTAAGCCAAACCTCTATTTCGGCATTACCGCTGGCAATATGGATAGTATGGTGAATCGCTATACGGCCGATAAAAAAATCCGTTCCGATGATGCCTATACGCCCGATGCCGCACCTAATAAACGCCCCGATAGAGCCGTGCTAGTTTATAGCCAACGTTGCCGAGAGGCTTATTCCGATGTGCCTTTGGTGATTGGTAGTATTGAGGCTAGCTTACGCCGCATTGCGCACTATGACTATTGGTCCGACAAAGTGCGCCGTTCTATTTTGGTCGATTCCAAAGCCGATATTCTGATCTTCGGTAATGCCGAACGTGCATTGGTAGAACTGACGCATCGCATTGCAAAAGGTGAGAAGGTAAGCGAGATACAAGATATTCGAGGTACAGCATTTCTGCGCAAGCGTATTCCCGATGGTTGGGCTGAAATTGAAAGCACCAAGCTTGATCGTCCTGGGGTGATTGATAAACCTATTGATCCCTATGAAATGAAAATGGGCAAAGCTGATGCAAGCTGTGCAACGGAGGAATCCTTTACCTTGCCAGCAGGTACAAAATCAATTGAGATTGTGCGAAAGCCAAAGGCCGACCGCAGCAAGCAAGTAGTGCGTTTGCCAAGTTATGAAGAAGTATCGCAAGACCCTGTGCTGTATGCGCATGCATCGCGGGTGTTGCACCTAGAAGCCAACCCTGGCAATGCGCGTGCGCTTATTCAAAAGCACGGCGATAGGGAAGTGTGGCTTAATCCGCCGCCAATTCCACTCACCACCAAAGAGATGGATTACGTATACGATTTGCCTTATGCGCGCAAACCTCATAATGCTTATGGCGATGCCAAAATTCCTGCATGGGAGATGATTCGATTTAGTGTGAATATTATGCGCGGCTGCTTTGGGGGCTGTACTTTTTGCAGCATTACCGAGCATGAAGGTCGCATTATTCAAAGCCGTAGCGAAGAAAGTATCCTGAAGGAAATTGAAGAAATTCGCGATAAAGTGGATGGCTTTACAGGTGTCATCTCTGACCTTGGTGGGCCCACGGCCAATATGTACCGGATTGCTTGCAAAAGCGAAACAATCGAAAAAAATTGCCGTAAATTAAGCTGCGTTTACCCTGGCATTTGTGAGAATCTAAACACTGACCATAGCGCACTTATTCAGCTTTACCGCAAAGCGCGCGCGATTAAGGGTGTTAAAAAAATACTGATTGGCTCAGGTTTGCGCTACGACCTTGCCGTGAAATCACCAGAATACGTCAAAGAACTAGTGCAGCATCACGTGGGGGGCTATTTAAAAATTGCGCCAGAGCACTCCGAAGAGAACGTACTTTCAAAAATGATGAAACCGGGCATGGGCGCATACGATGAGTTCAAACGTATGTTTGAGAAATTCAGTGCTGAAGCTGGCAAAAAGCAGTATTTAATCCCATATTTTATTGCCGCCCACCCAGGCACCACAGATGAAGACATGTTGAACTTGGCGCTTTGGCTGAAGAAATACGATTTTAGGTTAGACCAAGTGCAAAACTTTACGCCGACCCCCATGGCGATGGCAACGGCCATGTACCACAGTGGCAAAAA